>JAFRQC010000141.1 GCA_017428805.1 Prevotella sp.
CCTTGTTTCGAAGTATTGATGTAAACCCTATTTATGACTAACGTAAAGTCGAGTCAACGTAAATTAACAATAAGTTTAACCCGGGTCAACCCTTATCATGAGTAAGACTCCAAGTAGTCAACAAAAATCGTTAAACTACACGTAACTGTGCCGCCCTAAAAATCGGCGCTCAACTTTTGGCTATAGGCGAATGATCATTTGGGTATAGGCGAATGATTATTTGAGTATAGGCGAATGACGTGAAGGGCTATCTAAAGTCCCTGAGCATAGGCGAGTGATTCTGCCTACTCTATCTATAAAGTATCCAGTTCTTCCGTAGCTATGCCGATAATCTCTACAATGTCATCTGCAGAAAAGCCTTTGGCTTTCATCCTACGGGCCGACTCGAGCTTCTCCTGCCTAGCCTTCGCCTCGGCTTCAGACCGGCCTTTGTTGTAGCCACCTTCAATGAGGGCTTTTTCCACGTAAACCGCATCCCAGAACTGTTCATAAGCATAGAGCTGGGCATCGTTGAAGGCAGACTTTTCGACGATGGAGAGAGCTTTGCTGATCTCTGCGTTCTCAAGTAGTTCGGCAGGGGCTTCCTTTGTTTGCTCGCTAATTTCTGTGAGGAAACGCAGCCACAGCACAGCCATTTTCTTTTCAACAATAGTCTTGGGCTTGAACTTAGGCAGTTCGATGAATACGAAGCGTAAGCCCTCAATGATGCGGTCGGTATGCTCCACGTTGACGATGGCATAGTCGTGGTAGAACTCGTCGGGTCCTGCATCGAAGCCAACATCGTTGATGAGGTTCAGACTATAGACGGGATGCACAAGCTTGAAGTCCTCGTTCTTCTTCAGCTGTCTGACCACTGCCTTGCTGGCATTGAGTACCACGCGGTTCTTAAAGCTCTCGTTCCATTCCATCTGCATCTCGACAATGAACTGGCGGCCCATCTGGTCGTAACAGCGCACGTCAACCACGCTGTTCTTTTTGGCAGGGTTCTCGGGTACCATCTCTGGTGTGATGTACTCTACGTGGGTGATCTGCTCGTCATCAGCCAACGGCAACAAGGCATTCAACAGGCTCATCACCAGATCGGGATGCTCGCCGAACACCAGTTTGAAAGTAAGGTCGGCCTTGGGGTTGAGATACTTAACGTTGCTGTTCATTGTCGCTGATTCTTTCTTGGCTTTGTTTAATTTGTGTACCATAGTGATTTGATTTTTGAATTAACGCTGCAAAGATACGAACAATATTCCGAACTTCCAAACTTTTCGGAAGAAAAATGACGGGAAGTTTAGGTGGTTTGTGAATTTATTCGTATCTTTGCGGCCTGAAACCATTAAATGAGGCATGCGGAAGAGAAGATTGTTAAGCTTGGGGCTGTGTCTGCTGCTGTGCCTGATGACAGGATGCAGGGAGCGGATGGAGTTGGACGAGGACAACGCCGTGTACTACTGGCGGACGGACCTGAGGCTCGACTCCACGGAAAGGGCGTTCCTCAAGGCATACAATATAAATAAGGTGTATTGTAGATACTTCGATGTGGTGATGGACGAAAGCGGGGAGCCTATGCCCAATGCAACGATCGTCTTCAACGACACCCTGCCTGCCGGCATAGAAATCATCCCAACGGTCTATATCACCAACGACTGCCTGCAGAAGCCTCATAAGGGATTGGCAGAGAAACTCGTGAAGCGCATCCGCCAGATGAACGAGACCAACGACATCAGCAACGTCAAAGAGATACAGATCGACCACGACTATACGGCCCGAAACATGAAGGTGTATTATGACTTCCTCAAGGAAGTCCGAGGAGCGTGGAGGGAGGAGTGTGGAGAGAGAAATGCTATACTCTCGACAACGATAAGACTGCACCAGCTCTCGATGGAGGCGCCGCCTGTGGACTACGGGGCGCTGATGATCTACAACACGGGCGATCCGCAGAAGTTCACAGAGCGCAATCCCATCCTCGACCAACGGGATGTGGCGCCTTATCTGAAGCATCTTGACGACTATCCCCTACCCTTGGCTGCTGCCTACCCCGTGTTCAGCTGGCTGCGCATCATCAGCAATGTAGAGATTGAGCACACAGTGGAGGCTGACGAGATCCTGCAAGTGAAACGGATGGTGGAGCAGGAAAGGAAAGACCTGAGCCGCTCGGTCATCACCTATCATCTGGACAAAGAAAACATTAACAGATATAAACCAGAAACCTATGAAGAGATTTATCATCACTAATCTGCTGGCAGCAATGGTTCTGCCCATGCTGGCCTGCGCTGGAGGCTGGACCACGAACTATTACCTGTTCCGCATCTACGATGCCCAGGAGTTCAGCCAACGCGTTCAGAAGATCTGTAACGACAACTGGAAAGCCTACCTCGGCAAGTCGCCTGACGACTGGTACTGGTTCAATGCCGACGAGGTAATCAAGTTCGCCCAAGACAAGAATGACGCCCTGATGGTGAGCTACGTGCAGAACCTCCAGAAGTATCTCGACTGTGCCCGCAGCGTCAGTTATGAGCGATGGGAATACCCCACCAAGGAAGACCTCGCCGCCCGCAACAAACTACTCGCGAACGTCAGGACCTACGCCCAGAGCAAGCTCAAGTCGAAACTCCGTTCCCAGCACGCCCTGCTCTACATGCGCTGCAACATGCTCCTGGCCAAGCATCAGGAGAATGTCACCTTCTGGGAGGAGACCGCCAACGGGTATATCGAGACCGTCTATAAGGACATGATGAAGAACATCTACGCCGGCGCCCTCTATAAGACGGGCCGCTTGGCTGAGGCAGGAGAACTCTTCGCAGAGATGGGCGACTACAACAGTCTGATGACGCAGTACTATAAGAAGCGCTCCTTCGCCGCCATCCGTCAGGAGTACCTCAGCAACCCGAATGCGAAGGTGCTGCCCTTCCTGTTGCAGGACTTTGTGAACAACGCCCAGGAGGCTGACGACGCCACCAAGCCTTATGGTGAGGTGGGCGGCAAACTCTTCATCCGCGACATCAGCAAGAAGGAAGCCCTCGACATGCGTGACTTCTGCAAGCAGGTGGTCAAGGAAGGCAAGACCGAGGTGCCCATCATGTGGCAGGCAGCCCAGGCCTGGATAGAGTTCATGTTCGGCGACAAGCGTCAGGCTGCCTCAGACATCATTGCTACAGCCAAACTCAACGGCACGGAACTGATGAAGAACTGCACCCGTTCGCTCATGCTCTACATGACCGCAGACCAGGCCAAGGACAGCGAATCCTTCGACAACTACCTGACTGACGAGCTCCAGTGGCTGGAGGAGAACAAGGACTACAACTATGTCCGTGAGCGTGTGCTCCATCAGGCTCTCAGCAAGCACTATGCTGCCCAGCCTACCCGTCTGCTCGCCCTCCATAAGACCTGTGGCAGCTACATCTACGACCTGTATACCGACACCATGCAGGTGGAGAAGTTGCAGAAATACCTCTATTATGTCAACACCCCCGCAGAGAACAACCTCGACCGTTATCTCAAAGCTCATGCCAAGCCCAACGCCTACGAGCTTGAGGATCTGATCGGCACCAAATACATGCGCCTCTGCCAATGGGACAATGCCATCAAATGGCTGAAGGACATTCCCAAGTCGTTCTATGAGAATCGCGGTTATACCGTCTATGCCGCCCACCGCAGCTGGCAGGTGGAGCCTTGGCTCAAGCGTCAGTATCTGAAGAACTATGTTGAATACAGCGACATCAAATGGGAACTCAAAAACAATCCGAAACTTACCTTCGCCCAGGAGATGCAGAAGATGGAAGGCGAGCAGAACGTGCTCAGCGGCGATGCCCTCGCCAAGCGTTACTACGCTCTTGCCGTACGCTATGCCCAGGCCCACTTCCGTGGTGACTGCTGGTGGTTGATGCGTAACGGGAAGAGTTCTGCCGACGAACAGCGCGACGGAGAAGCCGACCTCGCCAAGAGAGCCGTCAGCCTGTTGCAGAAGGCAAGCCTCAGCAAGGATGCCGCCCTGAGGGAGCGTGCCCTCTTCGCTCTCTGCTACGGCGAGCTCTATAAGGAATACTGGTACAAGGAAAAATGGAACAGCGAGACTTACAAGTACGACCGTGTGCCTGATTCTGCATCCTTGCAGTATGTTGCATTCAAGACGCTCTCGGAGTTCGAGGCCAGTCGCACACCAGCCGACTACGTGTCACGTTGTGATGAATTCATACAGTTCAAGAAACATTTTAAATAGTTAGCAACACCAAGAAAAGCGATAATTTTCCAGTATTTCTGAAATTTTATCGCTTTTCTTGCACGTATTTCGAAAAAAGTCCGTACCTTTGCAGCCGCTTTCAAGCAATCGGGATGTAGCGCAGTTGGTAGCGCACTACGTTCGGGACGTAGGGGTCGGGCGTTCGAGTCGCCTCATCCCGACTTTCAAAAAGAGGCAGATTATTCTGCCTCTTGTCATTTAATAAAGGTTGATATGTTTGAAGTGATGATGACACTCTTCGCCATCGTGATAGTCGGATACGCAGCAGGCAGGCTGGGCTATATGGGTGGTGAGTTCGACAAGAAGCTGTCGAGCCTGGTCATCAACATCACTTGTCCGGCCCTGATCCTCTCCTCTGCGATGACAGGCGAACTGCCTGACAGAGGACTCATCCTGCCCCTCTTGGGTATCAGCCTACTGACCTACGTGATTCTTTCTGGTGTTGGTCTTTTGCTGCCACGCTATCTCACATCGAGAAAAGAAGATGAAGGCGTCGTAGGCTTTGCATTGATGTTCGGCAATGTCGGCTTTATGGGCTACCCTGTCGTAGCCTCCATCTTCGGCCATCAGGCTGTGTTCTATGCTGCTGTGCTGAATGTCATCAACACCTTTGCCGTCTTCACCATCGGCACCATCCTTATGGTTGGCGACCTGGGCGACGGGAAGCGATTCCAAAAGAAAGCTCTCTACAGCAGCCCGATGCTCTCGGCTTATCTGGCGATGCTCATTGTGGCACTTGGCATTGACAACACCCCCGGCATCATCAGCCAGCCGCTCACGATGATTGGCAACATCACCGTTCCTGCCGCCCTGCTCATCATCGGCTCCTCAATGTCGAAACTCTCCATCAAAACGATGCTCGGCAACCGGACGGTCTATGTCACGACACTCTTCCGCCTCATCCTCATCCCCCTCGGATTCTACTATCTCTGCAGGGTTTTGGGTTTCGACGCCTATGTGGTGAACATCAACACCGTTGTCATCGCGATGCCCGTAGCCACCTACGGCACCATCCTCTGTCTGAAGCACAATCGCGACACCACACTCATCACAGAAGTCACGCTCATCACCACGCTCCTCTCTATGATCACCATTCCTCTATTGACAATGCTGTTTACCCTGTGAGCCATCGCCTTCGGGATCAGGCCTTATCGCCTAATCCCTCAGGGTCACGCTTCAGTTCTTCAATCATATCACTGATCTTCTGCAACTCGCGAGTGATATGGATATTCTGTGGGCAATGGGGCTCACACTGGCGACAGCCTATGCAATGGTCCGGCTGACGTTCACGGGGTACGACACGGTCTAACGAGATAAGATACTGTCGGCGTTGCTTGCGATACTCCTGGTCGCCTGTACCCGTCGGCAGCGAACCTTCGTTCTTACATTTATTATAATGTACGAAGATGGCCGGGATGTCAATGCCGTAGGGACAAGGCATACAATACTTACAATCGTTGCATGGGATATTCTCAAGCCTTACGATCTTATGGGCTATTTCATCATCCAGATACCTCATCTCCTTATCAGACAGGGGCACCAACGGACAATACGACAGAAGGTTGTCCTTCAAGTGTTCCATATAGGTCATGCCGCTCAGAACTGTAAGCACGCCTTCTGGGGTTCCTGCATAACGGAAGGCCCAAGAGGCTACGGACTTCTCAGGCGCATGACTCTTCAACTCTGTCATCAGATACTGCGGTAGATTGGCCAGACGACCTCCGAGCAGAGGTTCCATAATCACAGCAGGGATGCCTCGCTTCTGCAACTCGGCATAGAGATAACTGGCATCGACATTGTTCTTACTGATCTCATCGGCATAGTCCCAGTCGAGATAGTTCAACTCTATCTGCACAAAGTCCCAGTGGTACTTGTCATGCAGCGCTATCACCTCGTCGAACACCGTTTTCTTGCCGTGGAACGAGAAACCGAGGTTACGGATACGGCCCGCCTCGCGCTCCTTCAGCAGATAGTCCATAATGCCATTATCGACGTAACGGCCATTAAATTCGTCCATACCGCCGCCGATAGCGTGCAACAGGTAATAGTCGAGATAGTCCACCTGCAGTTCCTTCAGCGAGTTCTGATACATCTCTATCGCCTTCTCCCGCTGCCAATAATCGCGGTTGAAGTTGGAGAGTTTGGTAGCTACGAAATATTTGTCACGTGGATGACGCTTAAGGGCGATACCCGTACAGTGTTCCGATTGGCCCTGACAATAGACAGGTGACGTGTCAATATAGTTCAGACCATGCTCTATGGCATAGTCAATCTGTTTGTTGATCATCTCCTGATCAAACTCATTCTCGTTGTCCGGCTTCGTCGGCAGGCGCATCATACCATAGCCTAAGAGCGACACCTTCTCTTTCGTCTTAGGATTCTCGCGGTAGGTCATCTTACCTACGGGCGGCTCCACCTGGTTCTTATATTCCTCAGCGGCCTGGCTGCCCGCCTTATCGCCTCCCTTGCAGCCTACCAATGCAGCAGCTGTGGCTACAGAACCTGCTCCGAACATCTTTAGGAAGCTACGCCTTGATATATTCTTATCTTTAGAAGTATTCATAAAGTTCAAAGTTTAAAGTTCAAAGTTTAAAGTTTCTTATGCACTTCGTGACCTTCGACATAGATGGCCGAGAAGGGTCTCGACGGACAGACATACTCACAGGCACCACAACCGATACAGGCAGCCTCGTTGATGGCAGGCACCATCGGCGACTTCTCATCATTCTCGTCGAGCGGCACCATCTCGATGGCTCCTGCCGGACAATGACGGGCACAGTTGCCACAAGACACCTCGTCGGTGATGGGCACACAGTTCTTCTTGATCCACACGGCATGACCGATCTGGATAGAAGATTTCTCAACCTTGTCAATCAGTTTAATGGCTCCAGCTGGACAAACCTCAGAGCAACGAGTACACTCCGGACGGCAATGACCACGCTCATAAGACATAACAGGCAGCATCAGGTGCATCAGGTCGCTGCTGGGGCGGAGCACCTGATTAGGACACTCTGACACACAAAGCTGACAACCAGTACAGTGCTGGGCAAAATGGTCAAAGGAGAGAGAACCCGGAGGGGTCAGAGGTGTCTGACGCTCTGGCGCCACCTTATCCTCAATCTCCGCCAGTCCACCGTCCATCAGTTTCTCCTTCTTCTGCGCCATCGCCGCTGTCGTCACCATCGCTGAAGCCACGAGGAACGAACGTTTGGAGGTATCGACTTTTACCTCAGCTTGCGATTTGGCTTTGGCATGAAGTTTGGCATTGTCATAACGAAGTGCACCGAACTTACAGTTATCAATACAGTTTCCGCAGACCACGCAACGGCTGTAGTCGACGGTGTGCGTCTTATAGTCAATACAAGAACTCTTGCAGTTCCTGGAACAGAGTGAACAGCTCTTACACTTATCGGCATCGAAATGCACTTTGAACCATGAGAAGCGGGCAAAGAACGACAAGATCGTACCAACGGGACAGACCGTATTACAATAGGTACGTCCGCCTCGCCAAGCCAACACGAAGAGCACCACCAGCGTCACAGCAGCGATGATCAGTACGGGCAATGACTGCATCCACGTATCGACCGTATAGAAGGCATAACTCTCATAGTGCTCCGCAGCCATCGCCAAGAGGTTGTTGCCAGCCTTCCATATCGGTTGGAAAATCATTGTGGCAATACGACCGTAGGCACTATATGGAGCCAGCAACTGGAACAGTGAGCCGATGCCTGCCACAGCAGCAATCACGAATACAACGAGTACCGGATAGCGCAGCCAGCGCACCTCTTTAGAATAGCTGTACTTATGCTTCTTCCGACGGAATCGGGCTAAGACATCCTGAAAGACGCCCAAAGGGCAGATGACAGAACAGTAGATACGTCCGAAGACGAGGGTCAGCACGATAAGTGCCACGACAACCACCACATTAAGAGCCATCACAGCTGGCAAGAACTGAATCTTGGCCAACCACGAGAGCCAGTGATGCAGCGTCCCCGTGAAGTCGAGGAACAGCAGGGTGATCAATGTAAAGAGCACCGCTGCAAGGATGGTTCTGATTTTACGTAACATATCTTATAAAGTTTTGTTTAGTCGTTTTTTACAATCAATATGCTCAGTTCATAGAGCAGCCATATCGGCAGAGCCACTACGAAGAGCGTAAAGGCATCGGTCGTCGGAGTGATGATGGCTGCCACGATCAGAATCGCTACGACTGCATGGCGACGCATCGCCCGCATCATCTGTCTGTTAATGAGTCCCATCTTTCCCAACACCCAACTCACCACTGGCAGTTCAAAGACTATTCCCATCACGAGGCTCATTGTCAGCAGCGTATCCATATACGACTGCAGGGTCAGCATGTTCGCCACATCAGGACTCACCTGATACGTTCCCAGGAACCTGACAGTCAGCGGGAATATCAACAGATAGTTGATAGCCGTCCCCAACATGAACATCAGGTAGCCGCTTCCGCAGAGCAGCGTGGCATATTTCTTTTCCCTGTCATAGAGCGCTGGCGACACAAAGCCGAAGAGCACATATATAATATAAGGTGAGGCCACCAACAAACCTGCATAACAGGCTGTCTTCAGATGGACCATAAACTGTTCCGTCAGCCCCGTATTCATCAAGTGGAGACCTCCCCCAGCCCCTCCCAAGGAGGGAGGAAAGGCTGCGATGCCCAACAGCTTGTAAGTGAGGAAGTCATTCTTTGCTGGGGCCAGAACGATGGCAAACAGTTCCTCCTTCAGGCAGAACGCCACTGCTGCGGCCACCGCTGTCACCAGGAGCGACCTGATAATCACCCCTCGCAGTTCGTCAAGGTGATCCCAGAAGGTCATGCCCCCATCACTCATCCTTCTTGTCTCCTGACTCCTGACTCCTGTCTCCTGACTCCTGACTCATATCCGTCACCTCATTCATTCCTTCCTTGAAGCTCTTCACCCCCTTGCCGAGGCCTTTCATCAGTTCAGGAATCTTCTTGCCACCGAAGAGCAGCAGGACAATCAGTGCGATAACGAGTATCTCTTGCATGCCAAGGCCAAACAGTACTATTGATTCAAACATATACGTGATGTTTTAAGTTCATTCCGCAAAGTTACGAAAATATTTCGTAACGCCAACATTCTGTTAGAATAATTAACAAAATTAGTACGCAACATAAGGCAACAGCCGCTCAATAGCCTCAGGAGGGAAGTCTTTTGAGAGTCTCAACTCCTCCAATGAGCGGATAGGACCGTGCAGACGACGGTATTCCGTAATTGCACGGGCTTGATAAAAATTAAGGTATGGATGTCTTTTCAGTTCATTGAGCGATAGATGGTTGATGTCGAGCTTGACGGTCGACGGCTTTTCTATGGTGAAGTAATCCTTGGCATCAAGGGGGAAATCCTCGATTTCATCGAGTTGGTCCACACTGACATAGCCTCCCAAGCGCTGCCCGTACTGAACAATCTTCCGGGCAAAATAAGGACCGATGCCAGGGACCGTCTTTAGTTGTGTGGTATCGGCCATGTTTAAGACGATATGTTCGCCCTGACGGATCTTTGGTTGGTAGTGCGCCTTGATGGAGTCATATTCCGTCTGCGTCAGTCTTCTCCCTCGCTGATAGGCCGTATCACGATAGATGACTTTCGTACGAACATACACCGTCCTTTCACGAATCTGGGGGACATCTCTATGATGGCGGACTTTGCCCGAATCACGCAATCTGTCCCCCAGATTCGTGGAATCGGCAGAAACAAGTCCATTCGTCGTATCGTTCTTCCCTCCTGTCAGAAAGATGACACCCATCGCCACTATGATGACAACCAACAAGGTCAGAATTACCTTCCGGTCAGACTTCTGCAGATAGAAGAACTCACGGATCATATCACACCGAACTGATGCAAGAAGACCAACAGAATACAGAGTGGCACGATGTATCGGATGGAGAACATATAGGCCGTGAAGAATGATCCTTGGATGGTGCCGTGATTCGTAAACTCGTCCTTGACCATCTGTCGGTCCACCAGCCATCCCATGACAATGCTCGTCAGGAAGGCGCCTGTAGGCAGCATCAGCTTAGCTGTGAGGAAATCACAGAAGTCCATCAGCGACATGCCAAACACCTGAAGGTCTGTATAGGCCCCTACAGAAAGGGAGCAGAACACGGCAATCAGCGAACACACCACCGTGAGGATCCAAGTGGCCCTGTTACGCGGCAGATGGAGCTCCTCATGGAAGAAGGCCGTTCCAATCTCGTGCATGGAGATGGTCGATGTCAAAGCTGCGAAGACCAGCAAGGCATAGAACAGACAAGAGATGATATAGCCATTCCACGGGAATGAGGCAAAAGCCTGCTGGAACACATTCGGCAGGGTGATGAAGATTAACGAAGGGCCGCTGTCTGGCTGCACGCCGACGGAGAAGGCAGCCGGGAAGATCATCAGACCAGCAAGAATGGCGATGCCCGAGTCAAGCAGGGCTATCTGTATAGAAGAGCCCAGCAAATTCGTATCACTTTTAAAATAGGAGGCGTATGTACAGAGGCAGGCCGTACCCAAGCTCAGGGAGAAGAAAGCCTGACCCAAAGCTTCCAGGAACACGTCGCCTGTCATCTTCGAGAAGTCCGGTTTCAACAGGAAGTCAATACCAGCCATAGCACCCGGCAGCAGACAAGAGGCGAAGACCAGCAGCACTAACAGCAGCAAAAGCAGTGGCATCAGCAACTTCGATACGCGCTCGATACCCTTGTTCACACCAAGGGCGACCACCAGATGGGTAATCAGCACAAAGGCCACTGCCCAGAGACATGGTTTGACAGGATCGCTTGAGAACGTCTGAAAATAGTTCAACACATAGGCGGCATCACCTTTCAACTGTCCGACGATGGCAGCATAGAGATACTCCAGGCACCAGCCTGCCACCACAGCATAGAAGCCGAGGATAATCGTGGAAGTCAGGATACCCAGATAACCCACAAAACGCCATTCCTTCCGTCCTAAGCTGCCATAAGCCCGGGCGGCATTCGTCTGTGCCCGCCGGCCTACGATAAACTCACTCACCATACCGGGAATACCCAGCAACACCACACAGACGAAATAGATCAGGATAAAGGCAGCACCACCATTCTGACCTGTCGTAAACGGGAATCGCCAGATGTTTCCTAATCCTATCGCGGAGCCTGCCGTTGCCAAAATCACGCCAAGCCTACTGCCAAAGTTTCCTCTACTTTCCATATTATCACCTTTTCACTTTTTCACCCTTACAACAGTCCGAACTGATGCAGGAAGATGAATAAAATACAAATCGGACAGACATACTTCACCAGGAACAGATAGAAGTGGAAGAGTCCCACGTTACGGAGTGTCCCCCAGTTTGTGAATTCCTCACGCACCACCTTATGCGGTACAAACCAGCCGATGAAGATACACGTCAGGAAGCCCACGATCGGCAGAAACAGCTGGCCTGTGGTGAAATCGAAGAGGTCGAACACCGTCTTTCCGAAGAACAGATTATCGTGCCACGGACCCAACGACAGGGAACAGACGGCACCGAGGATCATACACATCACCGACACGATGAGTGCTGCCTGTTTACGGCTGATCCGCATCTCCTCATGCAGGAAGGCCGTCGATACCTCATGCAATGACATCAGCGAGGTCAAGGCAGCCATCGACAAGAGGGCATAGAACAGCACGGATATGCCATAGCCTAGGAATGGGATACTACCGAACGCCTGCTGGAACACATTCGGCAGGGTAATGAAAATCAGCGACGGACCGCTGTCAGGACTAACGCCCACGGAGAAGGCAGCAGGGAAGATCACCAGTCCGGCCAACAACGCCACCAAAAAATCTATCAAGCCTATCTGCACAGCAGAGTTTGGCAGTTTTGTATGTTTAGAGAAATAACTGGCATAAGTACAGATGCAGCCCATGGCGATGCTCATCGAATAGAACGACTGCCCCAGGGCACCTAAGAACACATCGCCCGTAATCTTCGTAAAGTCGGGCTTGAACAAGAACTCGATACCCTTCTGGGCATTGGGTAGCATACACGAAGCTCCCACGATGATGAGCAACAGGATAAACAGTGTAGGCATCATCAGTTTCGAAGCCCGCTCTATACCGTCGCGAACGCCGTTCTCAATGATCAGAAACGTAGCCAAAAGGATGATAAAGGTCCAGAACACCGGTTTCACCGGATCCTGGGAGAACGTCGAGAAGTAGGTACTGATATAAGCAGGATCTCCATGAAGTTTGCCAAGAAACGAGGCCCACATATATTCCAGGCACCACCCAGACACCACGGCATAATAGCTGGAGATCAGGAAACCTGTCAGCACACCCATGTAACCGATAAGCGACCACATCGTGCCTCCTGCCAGCTTAGTGTAGGCCCGTGCCGTATTAGATTTGCCGTGACGGCCGATAATGAACTCACTGATCATACAGGGGATGCCTAACAACAGGACGCAGAATACATAAATCATGATAAACACGGCACCGCCGTTCTGTCCTGCCATATAAGGGAATCGCCAGATATTTCCCAAGCCCACGGCCGATCCCGCTGTAGCCAGGATGATGCCGACCTTACTTCCGAAACCGGCCCTTTCAAGTTTTGCCATATTCACTTTTTTTATTATTCTGTTGCAAAAGTACTAAAAATAACCGCAGATTACGCAGATTACACAGATTATTTTGTAATTTTGCAGCAAAATTAGTCGAAATAATGAAATTAGCATCGCATTTTGTAAGGAATTACCCCTTTTCATGCGTCCTTATCGCAGTTGTCTGGTACCTTTCACTTTTCTTCAAAGCCCCCGAAACACCTCTCGATAATGTCCTGCTCATCGACAAATGGGTTCACCTCGTTATGTATGGCGGCACCTGTGGCGTGCTGTGGATAGAATACCTCCGTCAGCACGAGCGTCCCGATTATAAGAAGCTGTTTTTCTGGGCCTGGGTGGCACCTATCTTGATGAGCGGCGTCATCGAACTGTTACAAGAATACTGTACCGAGACGCGCAATGGCGACTGGATTGACCTGACAGCCAATGCCATCGGTGTCACGCTCGGAGCCGTGTTTGGGTTGATCGTATTAAGATTCAGGAATGAGAAATCCCCCAAAGTTTGAAGGGCTTCTTTGCCAGATGACCGTTATAATAGCGACGGTCGCCCGTCACTTCCTGTCCGATGAAATCGGGCTTTTCGAAGGGTTCGTCCTCTGACTGGAGCTCTACCTCTGCCATCACCAGTCCCTCGTTATCACCATAGAACTCATCCACCTCAAAGGTGTGGTTTCCGCTCTTCACGAGATAGCGGGTCTTGTCTATCAGACCCGGTTCGCAGAGTTTCATCAGTTCCTCTGCCTCTTCGAGGGTGATTTCCTTCTCAAACTCATAACGGCTGATGCCATCGACATTCGATGGACCCTTGATGGTTAGATATCCACGGTCGCCACGGATGCGTACCCTGACGGTACGACCGTGACCACTGCAGATATACCCTTGACAGATGCGGCTGCTACTATACGCCTGCCGCTTGTAGTCATCGTTCTTGACCAGGAACTTACGTTCTATCTCCAGTCCGCTCATTTACATGGAATAAACATAGTAGATAATCAAAGCGATAGCAAGAGTGACTAATACGCCAAAAATCCATTCCATCACTTTCTTACCACTGTCTTCCTGTTTCTTCTGATAGGCAACCTTCTTCTGTGTCGCCTTCGATGGTTTTGCAATTTGTGCCATAACTAATTTTTTAATTTTATAATCTTATAATTCTTTAATTATCATCGTCGTTGACGGGGAATTCCATGAGGTAAGCCTTGATGAAGCCATCGATCTTGCCATTCATGACACTGTCGACATCACGGGTCTCGAAATTGGTACGATGGTCCTTGACACGCTTGTCATCGAAGACATACGAACGGATCTGGCTGCCCCACTCGATCTTCTTCTTCCCCGCCTCGATCTTTGCCTGCGCCTCCAGACGCTTCTTCATCGCACGGTCGTAGAGCTGAGACTTCAGCAGCGTCATCGCACGTTCCTTATTCTTCGGCTGGTCGCGCGTCTCCGTATTCTCAATGAGAATCTCCTCTTCCTCACCCGTATCAGGATCGGTGTACCAATAGCGCAGACGGACACCCGACTCCACCTTGTTCACGTTCTGACCACCGGCACCACTCGAGCGGAACGTGTCCCACGACAGTTTGGCGGGATCGACATATACCTCGATGGTGTCATCAACTAACGGCGAAACGAACACCGAGGCAAAACTCGTCATGCGCTTGCCCTGGGCATTGAACGGACTGACACGCACCAGACGGTGTACACCGTTCTCTGACTTCAGATAGCCGTAGGCATACTCGCCGCCCTCTATCTGCATCGTCACACTCTTGATACCAGCCTCATCACCGTCGAGCAGGTTCGAGATGGTCACCTTATAGCCGTGAGCCTCCGCCCAGCGCATATACATGCGCATCAGCATCGAGGCCCAGTCCTGTGCCTCCGTGCCACCGGCACCCGAATTGATCTTCATCACCGCCTCCATCGGGTCCTCCTTCTGGCGGAGCATATTCTTCAGTTCCAGGTCCTCGATGGCCTTGACGGCCTTGGCGTAAGTCTCATCGACCTCCTCCTCCGTCACCATCTCGTCCTTATAGAAGTCGAAGGCCAGCTGCAACTCGTCAGCCAACGTGCGTACCTCTTTATAATCATCAATCCAGCGCTTGATGCCCTTCACCTTCTTCATCTGTTCTTCAGCCCTGACACGGTCCTCCCAGAAGTCAGGTGCCTGAGTACGAAGATCCTCCTCCTCGTACTCCATCTGTTTCTTGTCAATCTCTAAATAACGGTGCAGTGCATCCGCCCGTTCTAGCACATCTTTTAGTTGGTCTTGCGTAATCATGGGTGCAAAGGTACTACTTTTTTTAGACATAAGAACAAAAGAAACAAAAAATAATATCATTTATTCATTTGATTTCTCATCGCCACCATCGTTGACGGCGGGGAGGATGTGGAAAATGCGTTAATTGATGTTGAAAATGCGTTAACTTGCGGAAGGGGAGTTGCAGAATATACAAAAATTGTTGCAAAATAAGCAAAAAGTGAAATTTGAGGCTTTTAAAATTTGGCGGTTTGGATAAATTTGCTTATCTTTGCAAAATGTAAAGCTATAAAATAATTATTTATAACCGTAAAAATATATGCAAACAAGATTCGGCAAGAAAGCCAAAGTATTCGACATCGGTATTACCGCCGTTGCAGCTCTGCTCTCGGTGGGCGTCACGCTCTTTGGCGTTTTTCATTTCGGCCTGAGCAAGTCATGGCCAGAGCTAATTCTCAATTTGTTCTACATTGCCTGTCTGGTGATGATATGGATGTACTTCTTCAACTCCCCACACCTCACCACTCTGCAGTTCAACTATTGGACGTCGCTATGTGTGGGCATAACGATCCTGTTGCGCGACATCCTCTTTGCGCCACCATTGGCCAATTATCCGCTCCACCTGGCGTGCTTCACGCTGTCGGTGCTGCTGCTCTGTACGCTCACATTCTTCTATGCCCGCAAGGACTGGAAAAGCTACTCAAAGAGCAACCTGTGGACTATCTGCATCATCGATATTATCATAGCCACACTCTACCAAATCGACATCATGTGGTTTGAGCCTGCCGACGAAGAAACCAACTATATGCTGACGGAGATATGGATACGCCCCACCATCTCTTATGGCATGGTGGCTTGTTTCGTAACGGAAGTAGAGGATTAACAACGGAATGACTAAAAAGATCAAAGACAAGGAAAGAGACAGCATAGACTTCGGAAAGACGAGGATTGAACCGCTGTTTTACAGCATTTTCTATCCTACGTTGTTGTCAATGGTGTTTGCATCCCTCTTTACTGTTGCAGACGGTATATTCGTCGGACAGGGAGTGGGAAGCAATGCGCTGGCAGCCATCAATATTGTCTCGCCGTTGTTTTTGATCACGACGGGCCTTGCGCTGATGTTCGGTGTGGGCGTATCAGTTGTGGCAAGCATC
The DNA here is from genome assembly GCA_017428805.1 of Prevotella sp. Next base: position 16,257 of record JAFRQC010000141.1, read on the forward strand.
CATCTGTCACAGAACAACAACAAGGCCGCCAATATCAATATCACCCAAGCCTTCGACGTGGCTACGCTGCTGATTATCCACAAGGCATGTGGCTCGCCGTTCCAGTTGCAGAATGCATGACGCTGGGTGTGATACTATTGACAAATAAGGGTATTATTAGTCGTTAATTAAAATATATTATAATTATGGTACAAGATTTATACATTTTGATGATTACAGCAGCTGTAGTCAGTATTCTGTTTAAGTTGTTAAAGCAGCCAGTGGTGCTGGGTTATATCGTGGCTGGTGTGCTGGTAGGTCCTAATCTGTTTGGCGAGACCCTTGTGAATGGAGACAATGTGAAGGCATGGGGCGACATCGGTGTACTGTTTGTATTGTTCTGCATCGGTCTGGAGTTCCGCCTGAAGAATCTCATCAGCAGCGGCAAGGTGGCAGCCGTAGGCGCATTGACAATCATCGTGGGCATGATGCTCTTAGGCTACCTCGTGGGATGGGATGCCAATTTTGACATGGTCAACTCTCTGTTTCTGGCGGGCATGCTCTGTATGTCGAGCACCACTATCGTGATGAAGGCTATCGACGAGGCAGGCATGAGCAAGGAGCGTTTCGTCAAGGGAGCGACCAGCATCCTCATCGTGGAGGATGTGGTGGCTGTGGTTCTGATGGTATTGCTCTCCAGTATAGCCATCCGCCATCGGTTCGAGGGTGCCGAGTTGGCCGGCAAGGTCGTCGATCTGGCCATTACGCTCGCGGCATGGTTCATCTGCGGAATACTGATTATACCGACCCTGATACGCAAAGTGAAAAAACATTTGAACGACGAGACGCTTATCATCCTCGCTTTGGGTCTGTGCCTGGGTATGGTGCTGACGGCAGAGGAAGCAGGGTTCAGCAGTGCACTCGGTGCTTTCGTGATGGGATCTATCCTTGCCGAGACAGTGGAGTCGCATCGTATCGAAAAGCTGATGACACCGCTGAAGAATGTCTTTGCAGCTATCTTCTTCATCTCTGTGGGTATGATGATTGATCCGGCTTCATTGGCGGAATACTGGGTGAGCATCGTCTATGTCAGCCTGGTCATTATCATCGGAATGATTCTCTTTGCTACCTTGGGTTGCTGGTGGGGCGGTCAGACGATGCGCGACTCCATGCTGACCAGTTTCTCGTTTGTGCAGATTGGCGAGTTCTCATTCATCATCGCTGGACTGGGTACAAGCCTGGGGGTTCTCAATCCCATCATCTACCCCATCATCGTGGCAGCCAGTGTGGTGACCACCTTCCTCACACCTTATATTATGAAGGCTGCTGTGCCATGCTACACGTTCCTATATAATCACGCTTCAGAGAGCATGCGTGCTAAGATCGACCAACGCGAGCAGCAAGTGGCAGAAGCAGAGGCGGATAAACCATCCGGCAACAAGAGTTCATTAGCAAACAAGGCGCGCCATGCAGTCAAGCATACCTTCTTCTTGAAGCATCTTGTCAATCTGTTTATCAAGAACATGAGTGCTCATGATGAAGAACAACCTGCTTCTTAACGATTATGTATAAACTGCCAGGACAAGAAGAGCTTCTATTTTATATGTTATATACAACAGCGGCTGTGCTGTCTCTGATAGCAAGTTGTTATCTGTTGTTCCGGAGGGCTAACGCCATTGCCCCTGACATTACTTCGCCGGTACGTTTGCGCCGGTGGACGGCAGTCTTCTTCGCAGCCTTGACTTTGAGCCACCTGTGGTATTTGCCTTCTGTTTTTCTCTCATCAGTCGATGATATTCTGCTATGCAATTCTATAGGTGCGTTGCTCGACTGTATGATTGTTTATCCTTTGATGATAGTCGTATTGCTCTGTATGCTGCAAGACCGCAGGCGACCACTGTGGCCTGTAGCTGTGATGGTGTCACCACTCGTTGTTGGCATAGCGGTGTGCATTGCCAACCAGAACGATACCCTTCTGCCAATGTTACGTATCTATATTCTGCTGTTGGGCATCGGCTTAATAATATATATGGTTCGCGAGGTCAGACGTTATGGACACTGGTTGCGTGATAACTATGCCGACTTGGAGCACAAGGAGGTGTGGAAGAGTTTCTTAGTACTGGCCATCATAATGTTGGTGCTCGGCATTTACGCAAGTGGTGTCGGGGGAATGGCTTACGAATACGCCGTTCAGACGCTTGCCATTGTCCTTGTCTGCTATCTCCTGTGGCGAGTAGAGACGTTAAGCGACCTGAGCATTCCCCTGTCGCAGGACTTGTCTGTCGCAGAGCCAGCCATAACAGAGGCAGAAGATGTGGAAGATAATAGCCTTTCACAGACCAACCGCGTAAATATAGGAACATTGCTCCAACAGCATTGCATAGACACGCAACTTTATTTACAGCATGATCTGAACATTTCCCAGCTTGCCAAAACGATTGGTGTCAACCGTTTATATCTCACCAAGTATTTAGTGAAAAATAATTAAATAGTATGCTTCAGAGTGGGGGAATGTTGCAAAGTTCAGACGAATTATGTAATTTTGCATTATGTATTTTTACATAATCGTCTTAATTGCCAAGAAATGAAGTTGTTAAGTAATCCCTTTGTGATAGGAAAGTATGTGGACAAAGACTATTTCTGCGATAGAGAGAAGGAATCAGAAATGCTTGTCCACCACATTGTAAATGGACGTAATGTTGCCATCATGTCAGAGAGGCGTCTGGGCAAGACAGGCTTGATAGAGCATGTGTTTACCAATGGACTGCCTGATGGCTACGAGCCTTTCCTGATAGATATTTACACTTGTAGGAATCTGCGCGAGATGGTCTATCTGCTGGCCAGCGAAGTGTTTAAGAAGATAGCCAGAAAGCAGTCTATGACAGAGCGATTGTTGCGGACGGTGCGTTCACTGAAAACAACAATCTCTTACGATGCCGTGACAGGATTTCCGGAGGTTGGCTTTGGTCTTGGTGAGATACAGCAGCCCGAAGTGACACTCGACGAGATTCTCGGCTATCTCGAGTCTTCCGATGCGGTGTGCATTGTGGCAATCGATGAGTTCCAGAAAGTAGCAAGTTTTGAGGATGAGAACGTTGAGGCACTCTTGCGAACAAAGATTCAGCACTTGAAAAAGACCCAGTTCGTCTTTGCCGGCAGTGAGCGCCATCTGTTAGAAGGCATCTTTAATGATCCTGCTCGTCCTTTTTACAACAGTGTCGTGTTTATGCAACTGCTACCTATTGAAGAAGGTGTGTATGTCAAGTTCTGCCAAGAGTTGTTCCTTAAATATGGCAAAAGTGTTTCCCCAGCATTGGTGGAGCGACTCTATAAATGCTTTCAAGGCATTACCTGGTATCTGCAGCTCTCGATGAACGAGGCTTTCACGATGGCCGAGCGTGGTGGCAGCGTTGATGAAGAGGCTTACGGGCAAATCCTGAATCACCTGGTTGACTCCAAACGCTTCACATTTGAAGACCGTTATGCCTCACTTACTGAAAAACAGAAGACTGTATTGATGGCTATTGCCTCGGAATTTCCGAGTCAGGTGACACTTACCAGTCAGGACTTTATGACAAGGTATAATTTGAAGACGGCAAGCAGCGTTCAGACTGCAGTCAAGGGGTTGGTAGAAAAAGGCATCCTCAGTGACAATCATGGTATCAGACGCCCTACAGACTTGCTATTCATGCTTTGGCTGAAAGATTTCTGAATATGTATAAACTGCCAGGACAAGAAGAGCTCCTATATTATATGCTCTATGCAGGAGCGGCCTTGTTATCTATGATAGCAAGTATTTATCTTCTGCTCCGTCGGGGTAATGCCTTTGCCTCAGACATTACGCCGCCATTGCGACTGCGCCGGTGGACGGCAGCCCTCTTTGCTTCCATGACTTTGAGCCACGTGGCGTATCTGCCGGGCGTTTTTCTCACCTCAGACGATGATATTTTGCTGTGCAATCTTATAGGCACATTGCTCGACTGCATGATTGTTTGTCCTTTGGTGATTGTATTATTGCTCTCTATGCTGCAAGACCGCAGGCGACCGTTGTGGCCTATTGCCGTGATGTTTGCACCAATCGCTGTAGGAAATGCATTCAACTTTATCACCCGTAGTTATGCTTTTCTGCCGATAGCATATATCTATTTCCTGCTGATGTGCATGGGCTTAATAATATATATGGTACGCGAGGTCAGACGGTACGGACGGTGGTTGCGCGACAACTATGCCGACCTGGAACACAAGGAGGTGTGGCAGAGCTTCTTGATACAGACCGTCATCCTGCTGACGTTAGGCTTTTATGTGTTTGGTCTCGGGTGGCCGGCTTATGAATACGTCGTTCAGGCATGTGATATTTTCCTTGTATGCTATCTCCTGTGGCGGGTAGAGACATTGAGTGACCTGAGCATCTCCGAGCCTCTGCCCTCTCCTGTCGAGGAGGAAACCATCACCACACAAGCCACTTACGAATACATTGCTCCCTTACTGCAGCAGTATTGCATAGACACGCACCTCTACCTACAGCACGACCTGACTCTTTTACAGCTTGCTAAAACTATTGGAACCAACCGTTTCTATCTCAGCCAGTATTTTTCCAATCAGGGCACGACTTACAATGCCTATATCAACGATTTGCGCGTCAACTACTTCATCATCCTCTATCGCGAGGCCGTTGATGCCCGTCGCTCTTTCACCGCCCAACAGTTGGCTAAGGAGAGCGGCTTCCGTAATTATAACACCTTTAACAATGCCTTCAAGCGCAAAATGGATCTGTCTGTGACTGCCTGGATGAAACAATAAACAACAGTCCCAGTTTAACAAAATCTGCAAAAAAAGTACCAAAATCTGCAAAAATCACGGTTTAGGACTTGAACCGTGATTCTTTTTGGGGAGAAATTGCTAACTTTGCCAACGGTTATCTAATCCGGTGACTATAAATATATGTAACTAAAAATAATATAATTATGAGAAAATTGAAAAAATGGATGCTTGTCACCATCCTGATATGTGGCACCGCAGCGATGGTCATATCGTGCGCTGCGAATGAAGACAACGCGACGCCGACGCCGGCACCGACACCAGAGGTTCCCGCCCAGCTGAAGCAGGGCATCTGGACGGAGTTTGACACCGTTCTCGTAGCCTCAGGCAAGTACACCATGGAGAAACTGGCCGAGATGCCCACCGTCGGTATGCAGATCGACGGCGACAAGGCCTACTTCTTCACCTATACGGCCGACGAGATGAGCGAAGCCGTGGAGGGAAAGGTCAGCTACGACAACACCACGGGCAAAGGCACCATCACCTTCCCTGCCATCAAGGACAGTCCGCTCTCAGGCCAGACAGTCAACTTCAGCATGACCAGCGACGAGACGATGGAGTTCGAGCTGACCTACGAAGGCCAGCAGACGACCGCCACCTTCGCATGGCTCTGCGAGGACCTGGACAACTGGAGCTCGAATATCACGGATGAAGACTGGCTCGCGCTGATGGAATACTATAAGCAGTATGATGCCAATGCAGGTCCCGACCCAACCATCGACTGGACCGACTCGGAAGTGGAAGGCCTGGACAAGCCGCTGCCGTGGGACGATAATATTGCGGCTACAAGATCTACAACCAGTGACGATAGCTCACCCGTCAAAAAGGTCGAGGATGTATTCAAGACCATCTTCGA
>JAFRQC010000077.1 GCA_017428805.1 Prevotella sp.
GCGATAGGTAGAAGCCGTCGTCTCGTAGTTCTGAGAAGTAGAGAGGTGACGGGCACCGTTCACAAGGTTATACTGATACTGATTGGTCTTTGAATCGTAGGTCAGCAGGTTGTTACCCGTGATCTGCTTGTAGAGACCCCAGTCCTTGCAGAGGAAATTCAGCAGGTTCTCGATGTCGAGGCCGAGCTGCAGGGTGTGCTTGGTCTTGCCAGCCTTGAAGCTCATGTCGCGCATGTAACGGAAGTCGAGCTGATGGTGCCAAGGCATCTTGGCGCCGCCACGCTCAGCATACTGACCGGTGCGGTTCTTCAGGTAGTCATCCTGCTGGATGAATGCCCAGAAGTCGTCGCGCTGCATCTCTGCGGTATAGGTCTCACCACCGACCTTACCCTCCTTGAATTCCCAATTGTTGAGTTCCTGACGAGAAGCAGGCACGTAGATCAGGTTGCCGGGAGCAGACGGGTCGTTGTTGACGTTGCTGGCGAAGATGTAAGAGTAGCGGCTGTAGGAATAGCTTCCGAGGTAGCCGTACTGATAAGCATCCCAGAGGAGGCTGAACGTAGAAGAAGAGTTGGCAGACTCCTTCAGCTTGTAGCTGGCCGACACGAGAATACGGTTGGGAGCCACGTAGGTAGCGTAACCGGTCTCATTGTCGTTGACAGCGTGGATGGAGTTACGATAGTTGTTGTAAGCCGATGACACCTGGTCGCCGATACCCTCGGTATAGCTCTTAGCTGTCGAGAGCGTGTAGCTTGCATTCAGGTCGAGACCGAAGTCGAATGCCTTGTGCAGCTGGAAGCTCAGAGAAGCGTAGTAAGCCTTCGAACCAGCGTTCTCCAGCACATAAGCGCTCTGCTTGTTGTAGGTTGACATCTGGTGACGGATATCGCCATGACCGAGGTCTACAGTAGAAGAACCGTCCCAATAAACATTGGCGTTAGAAACGACCACGGGGTTCAGATCCCAGTTGTAGATACCCTCAAGGGTAAAGTCGATGTCGTAAGGCAGCTTGGCGTCGAATGCCAGCGAAGCCTTCCATGTCTTCGGCATGCGCAGATCCTCACTCAGGATAGTGGGGCTGCCAGGAATCGTGGTAGAGCTGGCGGCGTTAATCTGCCTCAGCATATCATCCTGACTCATCGTGAACGAAGGCAGTGTAGCACCGTTAGCCTGTGTAGCCCAGTATGTGGTCTGACCCATACCTGAGTTACCAACGGCAGAAACGAGCCATACGAACGGCATACGGCCTACGAAGAGACCAGTACCTCCACGAAGGATATACTTACGGTCGCCTGTGAGGTCGTAGTTGAAACCGACACGCGGTGAAACGCTGATACTGGCATCAGGCACATTATCCGTACGGAAGTGACGGCCACCGAAGTCAAGATTATAATAGTCAGCGTTGTAGTTGTTTGCTAACGAGGGATAAGAAGGCAGCTCGAAACGCAGACCAACAGACATGCGGAAGCGCTCGCTCCAGCTGATGTTGTCCTGGAAATAGAGTGACCACTGGTTGGTGCTCATCTCTGAAGTGAACATAGAGTGGGCAGCGTTGTTACCATAAGTGATACCAAAGGTACGGGGACCACGTCCGAAGACAGCACCCCAGTTACCAGCGGCGGCCTCTTCAGGAGTAGCCTCGAAGGTATAGTAACCAGCAGCAGCCTGAGCGTAACCGTTGGCAGCAAAGTTGTGCTCATACTGGAGACCAGCGAACAGGTTGTGCTTACCGAGGGTAACGTTCAACTCATCAGTGATGACGGTGGTCTTCGTCTGTGACAGGTTGCCGTAGGTAAAGATATCACCAGTGTAAGCCCATGTGGGATAGTGATCCTGACCATCGTTCATCAGGATCTCCACCACAGGTGCAGCATCGTTGTACTCAGTAGAACGCGGCTGGTCCTGGAAAGAGTAAGTACCACGAAGAGTGTTGTTGATCTTACCGAACTTAGAGTTCAACTCAGCTGCGAACGAGGTAAACTTATACTCTGCATAGTAACGGCTGGAGAGTGAACTCATACCGTAGTTAGTGTTGCTACCATAGGTATTGTTAGAACCGCCATAGATATCGTTAGAGCGGTTGGAACCTACAGAACGAGAGGCAGAAGCCATGCTTGAACCCTTACGGTTAGACTTCGTGAAGCGGATGTTGAACTTGTGGTTCTCGTTGATGTTCCAGTCCACACGAGCGAGTATACGGAAGGCGGGAGTATTCACGTTGTAACCCTGCCAAGGGCCGGTAGTCAAACCATAAGTATTCTGGAGATAAGAAGAAAGACTCTCCAGTTCGCTCAGCTGCGGACGACGGTTGGTATTGGAATAAGTAGAGCTGCCGTCACCAGCACGGGCAACAGGACCGGCAATCACATTATCCTCGTATTCACCGTTAACGAAGAAGAACAGCTTATCCTTAATGATCGGGCCTCCGAGGGTAGCACCATAAGTATTGGTGTGACCATCGTCAACGTCGAACACTGTGTTGCCCACACGGTTACCCTTCAGCGAAGTGCTGGTCAGATAAGTATAGGCGCTGCCCTTGAACTCGTTGGTACCACTCTTTGTCACAGCGTTGATACCACCACCAGTGAAACCGCTCTGACGAACGTCATACGGAGTAATGGAGATGGTCATCTGATCCAGAGCATCGAGTGAGATAGGTGTGCCGCCACCAGGCAGTGGGCTGGAACCCAGACCGAAGGCATTGTTGAACGCAGCACCATCGACTGTGATACTCGACTGACGGTAGTTACCACCACCAATAGCCATACCGCTGGCAGAGCTACTCTGCGGAGTCATCTTCATGATGTCGGTCATGCTACGGCCTATCGTAGGAACGACAGCCATCTGAGCACCCGTCAGATTGGTCACGGCACCAGAACGGTCGGAGCGCATCGTGTTACGTGCAGCAGCAACGATCTCCACCTCCTGCAACATCTCACTGCCCTCAGAGAGGGGCACGTCGATAACAGTGTTCTGACCGAGGGCCAATTGGATCTCAGTGAATTTCTTCGTCTGATAACCAATGTAAGAAACCTCGACTTCGTAAGGGCCACCACTACGCATACCTGTGATGGTGTAGCGTCCGTTCACGTTGGTAACAGCGCGATAGATCGCTCCAGAAGGAACGTGCTTCGCAGTGATTGTGGCGCCGATAACCTCCTCGTTATTGGCGGTCACAATACCATTGATACCAGAAGTCGTCACCTGTGCTACGGCTGATAACGAAAGCGTCAGCAATGTAACAACCAGCAAAAACAATCTTTTCTGCATAAATTTGGTAAAGTTATTAATTAATTAATATGTCGTAAAAACGACTGATTTCCAATTTTCGCTGCAAAGTTAGGAAAAAGATTCGATATAAAGGTATAAAAAAGGAACTTTTTTTAATATAAATGAACAATTATTGCGATTTGTTATCTTAGGACAATTCCAGTAAGGATTCGCCCAGACAATGTTCCTAACTTTCGGGCAGAGAAGAAATCGTCGGTCTGGTCGTAGGTACAGATATCTGTCAGGCGGATATTTGCCGAGGGGATGCCTGTGGATTCGAGTTGTAGCCGACAGCAATTGGGCAGGTCGATGTGCCACTTGTCCATCCGCTCAGCGATGGCATCCATAGGGTATCCGGCAGCGGCAAAAGGCTCATAGACATCGTCGCCCACCTCGAAATTACGTCGTGAGATACCCGGACCTATGACGGCAAGCAGACTTTCGGGTTTGGAATGATAAGATCTCGCCATCGCTGCGACTGCCGCCTCAACGATATTGGCCACCGTTCCGCGCCAACCACTGTGCACCACGCCGGCGGCATGATGCTCGGGGTCATATATAATAATAGGTATACAGTCAGCCGTCGAGACTCCGATGCAGATGCCCGGCACGTTGGTGATCAGGGCGTCGATGCCTTCAAGGGCTGTGCGGCGGATGTCTTCGTTCAAGAGGAAGAAGGTTTTGCTGATCTGGGTGACACCCGTGCCATGCACCTGATGGGGCATGATGAGACGGTCTGGTTTGATATGGAGCAGTTTGCAGAGCGCCTTTCTGTTTTGGGCGATATGCTCCGGATCGTCGCCAGAATAGGGGTTGACATTGAACGAGGCATAGTTACCCTCACTCACACCACCATGACGCGTGCTGCTGAAAGCCGTCACGTTGGGAGCTATATCATAATAATGGAGTTGGGGCTCAGGCGTCTTCATCTTCCTCATATTCGAAGTCTTCAAGGTCTTCGATCTCGTCTTCGTCGATGTATTCGATGTCTTCATCCTCTCCTTCGTCGGCGAGTTCCTCGGCAAAGCGGCTCATGTCCTTGTCTCGATGAACGAGGGTGTCTTCGGCAGTCACGGCTGCCAACTTGTTGCTCTCGGCATTAAGTTCCCGCCAAAGCACATCCTTCAGTTCTTCCAGTCCGAAGCCTGTTACAGCGGAGATGAAGACCACAGATAAATCATCTGGCAACGTCTCACGGAGCATCTCGATGAGCTCCTCGTCGAGAAGGTCGCATTTGGTCACAGCCAGCACACGGTGCTTGTCGAGCATCTCAGGATTGAACTGCTTCAGTTCGTTGAGCAGAATCTCGTATTCGCGTTTGATGTCGTCCGTATCTCCCGGCACCATGAACAACAACAGCGAGTTGCGCTCGATATGACGGAGAAAGCGGAGACCGAGGCCCTTACCTTCCGAGGCTCCCTCGATGATACCAGGGATATCGGCCATCACGAAAGACTTGTTGTCGCGATAGCCCACGATGCCGAGGGAGGGCTCCATCGTGGTGAAGGGATAGTTGGCAATCTTGGGACGGGCATTGGAGAGGGCAGACACTAACGTAGACTTGCCGGCATTGGGGAATCCCACGAGACCCACATCAGCCAGGAGCTTCAGCTCAAGGATGATGGTCATCTCCTGCATGGGTTCACCTGGCTGTGCATAGCGGGGAGCCTGGTTCGTAGCGCTACGGAACTGGAAGTTGCCCAGTCCGCCACGACCACCTTTCAAGAGCAACACCTCCTGTCCGTCGTAGGTGACATCGCAGACATATTTGCCCGTCTCGGCATTGTAGACCACAGTGCCACAGGGCACGTCGATATACACATCCTTGCCGTCGGTGCCGTGACACTTGTCCTTGCCGCCGTTGCCACCATGCTCCGCGAAGATATGACGCTCGTATTTCAGGTGCAGCAGCGTCCAGTAGTTATGATTACCACGCAGGATGATGCTGCCTCCCTTACCGCCGTCACCTCCGTCGGGACCGCCGTTGGGATTGTATTTCACATGCTTCAGGTGCATAGATCCCCTACCGCCCTTACCAGACCGGCACAAGATCTTCACGTAGTCTACAAAATTTGATTCCATTATATTTTATCCAATACAGCGCAGATATCGGCGAAAATGCGATCAAGTTCGCCGAGACCGTTGATATGATAGTGAACACCCTCCTTGCTGTACCACTCGATGAGCGGCTGCGTCTGGGAGTGATACACCACGAGGCGTTTCTTGATGGTCTCCTCGTTGTCGTCGGCACGTCCGCTCTGCTGACCACGGAGGATGAGGCGCTTCATCAGTTCGTCCTCAGGCACGTCGAGTTCAATCATAGCAGCCACCTTGTCGCCTCGCTCATCGAGCATCTTCTTCAAGGCCTCTGCCTGTGGGATAGTACGGGGGAAACCGTCAAAGATGACACCCTTGTGCTCACGACCAAAAGAATCATAGACTGAGGCGAGGATGCTCACCATCAGGTCATCGGGGATCAACTGTCCCTGGTCGATGTAACTCTTGGCGGTCTTGCCGAGCTCCGTACCGTTTTTGATTTCTGCCCGAAGCACATCGCCCGTGGAGATATGGTTCAAACCGTACTTCTCAATCATCTTGTCGCTCTGTGTGCCCTTGCCTGAGCCCGGAGCACCGAAAATCACAATATTCTTCATATATATTTACGATTTACTAATATACAATTTATTACTCCACGATGGTATAGACGTCTTTCAGTTCGCGTCCCAGCCCGTCGTAGTCAAGACCATAGCCCAAGATGAAATCATCGGGAATTCGGAATGCCACGTAATCAAGCGTCAACTCTTCCTTGAGCTTCTCGGGTTTGAAGAACAACGTACAGATTTGAACCGAAGCAGGGTTCCTCGTTCCTAACGACTCTATCATCTGCTTCATCGTCTGACCGCTCTCCACGATGTCCTCCACAATGACGACAGTCCGTCCGCTCAGGTTTTCGTTAATACCAAACACTTCTTTTACTTTACCCGTAGAAGTGGTACCCTGATAGGATGCCAGTTTAACGAAAGAAATCTCACAAGGGATGGTCATCTCCCTCATCAGGTCGGCAGCGAAGATGAACGCTCCGTTTAACACAGCCAAAAAGATGGGATTCTTACCTTCCAGGTCCTTGCTCATCTGCTCTGCCAAGGCTTTGACACGCGTTTTGATTTCCGCCTCCGGAATGAAGACACGGAAGCTTTTGTCCTTAATTTTAATACTGTCCATGGGCCGAATACGTTATTTTTGTGCAAAAGTACGAAAAATTTTTGGAATCACCAAATCTTTTTCCTACCTTTGCACCATTATGAAGATTTTTACGAGTGCCCAGATCCACGAACTGGACAAATATACGATTGAAAACGAGCCCATCAAATCCATCGATCTGATGGAGCGTGCAGCCAAGGCCATCACCCAGGCCATCACAGAAGTGTGGGGCAGTGCCACACGTGTCATCGTCTTCGCCGGACCAGGAAACAATGGTGGCGACGCACTCGCCGTGGCCCGACTGTTGCTGGATCGCAACTATGATGTCACAGTCTATCTATTCAATATACAGGGACATCTCTCTGAAGACTGTGCTGCCAACAAAAAGCGGTTGCAGGAGAAGAAGTCGAAAGCGCTCATTGAGGTGATTCAGGAGTTCGAGCCCCCACAGCTGGAAGCCGACACGCTTGTTGTCGACGGCATCTTCGGTTCCGGACTGAACAAACCTTTGGCTGGTGGTTTCGCATCACTGGTGAAGTATATCAATGCCTCACCCTCGAAAGTCGTCAGCATCGACATTCCTTCCGGACTGATGACTGAGGACAATACCTATAATGTCCGCGCCAATATCATCCGTGCTGACATGACGCTCACGCTCCAGCACCAGAAGCTCTCATTCCTCTTCGCAGAGAACCAGCAGTTCATCGGACAGTTGAAAGTGCTTGACATCCGACTCAGCAAGGAGGGTACTGACAAGATAGACGCCAACTACACCCTGCTCGAAGAGGGTGACATCCGCCAAAGGCTACTGCCACGCGATCCCTTTGCCCATAAGGGAAAGATGGGCAATGCCCTCATCATCGCAGGTAGTTATGGCATGGGAGGAGCAGCCGTTCTCGCCACGAAAGCCTGCCTGCGGATAGGAGCCGGACGCGTCACCACCCACACCCCCAAGCGCAATTATATGATCATGCAGATCAGCGTACCAGAGGCCGTTCTGCAGTTCGACCGTGAGGAGACCACTTTCTCAGAGGCCGTCGATACTGAGGACTTCACGGCTGTGGGTATCGGTCCCGGATTGGGTACCAGCGAACAGACTGCCATCGCCATCATCGCCCAGTTGCGACGCACTCAATGTCCGCTGGTGGCTGATGCTGATGCCATCAATATCCTCGCCAACCATCGGGCGTGGCTCCAGCAGCTGCCCAAGGGCATCATCATGACACCACACCCGAAGGAATTCGACCGTCTTGAAGGTCCCAGCAGCGACAGTTTCGAACGTCTGATGAAGGCGCGCGATCTGGCTGAGCGGCTGCAAGCTTATATATTGTTAAAGGGACATCACACCTCCTTGTGTCTGCCCGACGGACATATCGTCTTCAACACCACGGGTAATGCCGGTATGGCTACCGCTGGCAGTGGCGATGTGCTGACGGGCATCATCACCGGTCTGCTTGCCCGTGGCTACAAACAAGAAGATGCCTGTATCGTGGGTATGTATCTACATGGACTCGCAGGCGACATCGCTGCTAAGGAGTTAGGTCAGGAAAGCGTCATTGCCAGCGACCTGATCCAGTATCTGCCCTACGCCTTTAAACGAATCAAAGAATGAACTAAAGGTGAAAAGGTAAGAAAGTGAAATGGTAAAAGAATTATGAAACTATATTGTATGATAAGGTGTCAGGCAAAAGGGGTAAAGATGAAGGCTATATGGCTTTCACTCTTTCACCTTTTCACCTTTTCACCTTTAACTGCGCAGACTGTGAGCAGCGTTTACCAGCCAGGGGTTACCACGGAGGGAGCTGTCTATTTCCTCCCTAAGACGGCTGTCACTGTCACGGTGCAGGTTGAGAAGACTACCTATACCCCAGGTGATTTCTGCCAGTATGCCGAACGTTTCCTCCGCATCAAGGATGTCTCTCCCACCCCCTCTGTCAGCTATCGCATCACTGCCATCCGTCAGGATGCCGTGGCTGTGCCCGACACTGCCAAGCGCTATGCTGTGAAGTTCGATGCCAAGACTTCCGCAACCAATGTACGTCTCTCTGACGACGGCATCCTAATGGCTATCAATACCGAGGATCGAGATTACTCAAACAATAAGAGTCTACAACGGGGGTATTCTCCTTCCTCCTTCCTCAATCCTCGTTCCTCGAACAACCCCAACCCTCGCCAATACATGAACGAGGAAACACTCGCAGCTGGCAGCACCGCCAAGATGGCTGAACTCACTGCCCAAGATATCTATGAGATACGTGAGAGCCGTAACCTCCTCGTCCGTGGACAGGCTGACAACATGCCCAAAGACGGTGAGCAGTTGCGCCTCATGCTCAATCAACTCGATATGCAGGATCGTGCACTTACCAGCCTCTTCGTCGGCACTTACAATAAGGATACTATCCAGAAGATATTCATCATCGTTCCCTCCGAATCCAATAGTCGCGAAGTGGTCTTCCGCTTCTCTGAGAAATTGGGACTTGTAGACGCGGATGACCTCGCGGGCGTACCTTATTATATATTAATAGAGGATCTTAAGACCGTTCCTAAACCCGAACCCGTCGATCCCAAGAAGAAACTGAAGCCCGTTTACGGTATCTTCGTCAATATCCCAGGCCGTCTGCGCTCCACCTTGAGCAACGCCCAAGGAATCATTGCGACAGATGAATTTCCAGCCGGTCAGTTCGGTAACGTAGAACTGCTCAGTGGTGCCCTCTTCAACAAACGCTATACCACCCGCCTCCGTCTCAATCCCCTCTCCGGCGCCATCGACCGTCTGGATGCGGAATTACCCAAATAAAAATCCCACCAACGCGGTGGGATTTTTCTATGATCTCAGATTTTTACTTACGACAATTTATCAAACTTCTTCAACACATCTTGCAAGCGGGCTACGCTGTCAGGATCCTTGTCGTTCTGGGCAATCAACTCCAGATGGTGACGAATATCGGCCATTTTGTCAAAGAGCAGTAATGCCTGCTCGTAACCCTTACCGATGTTCTCGAAGTTCTTGGACAGAGAGTTGTAGTCCTCCAACAGACGCTGAAGTTCGTCTACACGCTTCTGATAGTCGTTGAGCAACTGCTGTCCTTCCTCAGCCTGCTTCTTAGCGGCCTTCATCTGATAGAAGAGGGCTACAGCAAGTCCCGCTACTATTACAACCAGTATAATTTCAAGTATTGTCATAACCATCAACCTTTTTTCTGTTCAACCTTCATAAACTGGGTGAAGCCCGTCATGGCGAGCACCTTGTAGATTTCGGGACTGACATTGGTCATCTTGAACTGTCCGCGTAGCTGCATCACCGTACGCATGGTCTTCTGGATGATACGCAGACCTGAGCTGGCCATGTAAGTAAGATCCGTGCAGTCCATTTCCAGGTCTACACCACCGTCCTTGAGTGCAGGCTGAATATCCTGCTCAAACTGAGTTGCATTCATCGTGTCAATACGACTACCTGTCTTGATGATGGTCTTACCACCTTCTTTTAAAATCTGTGTCATAATCCTAACGTTTAATGTTTATATTCATTTTTTAATCATTAATACTCTTCGTCATCGTCAGCAGGTTTTTCCCTTCCATACGCTGATAGGTCACCTTGTTCATGATGTTCTTCACAATAAAAATGCCCATACCGCCAAGATCCCGCTCCGCAGGATTGGCATTCATGTCCGCACTTTCTTTCATCGTCGGATCAAACTCCCGTCCCTGATCACTGAGTACAAGGGTCAATTCCTTGCCGTCAGACTTGGCCAACAATTCAATCTCTGCATCAGAGCCTTCAGGATAAGCATAGGAAATCACATTTACCACCATTTCCTCCACGACAAGGTTCAGATTCATGGTCAACTCCATGCTCAAGCCCAATTCTTCACTGATTCCCTCAATGAATTGATTGACCTTCTCCAGTTCTGCCATCTGATTCTTGATACGAAGTTCCTTTCTCATAAATGCGCATTTGGTTAGAGTGATTAATCCGTTATTGCTGCAAAATTACTCACTTTTTTTGAATTAAACAAGAAATAAGTAAAAAAACAGCAAATCCCCTCACTTTTTAGCGAAGTGAGAGGATTTGTAATAGATGTCTAACCCTAAATTAGCACTGAGCGAGTTTGCCATCAGATCCGAGCACATCGACAATCTTGTGGATGTACATCTTCTTCATATTCTCGCGAGCAGGCTTCAGATACTGACGAGGATCGAAGTGAGCGGGGTTCTCAGCCAAATACTTACGCACGGCAGCGGTCATAGCCAGACGAGAGTCTGAGTCGATGTTGATCTTGCAGACAGCGCTCTTTGAGGCCTCACGAAGTTGCTCCTCGGGGATACCAACTGCATCGGGCAGGTTACCGCCGTACTTGTTGATGGTGTCCACCTCGTCCTGAGGTACTGAAGAAGATCCGTGGAGCACGATGGGGAATCCGGGAAGTTTCTTCTCGATCTCGTGGAGCACGTCGAATGCGAGTGGCGGGGGAACGAGTTTGCCAGTCTTCGGGTCGCGGGTGCACTGCTCGGGCTTGAACTTGTAAGCGCCGTGAGAGGTGCCGATAGAGATGGCCAGCGAGTCGCAGCCTGTGCGGGTAGAGAAGTCGATGACCTCTTCGGGCTTGGTGTAGTGAGACTCCTCAGCCACAACCTCGTCCTCAACACCAGCGAGCACACCGAGTTCGCACTCTACTGTCACATCGTACTTGTGGGCATACTCCACCACCTGACGAGAAATCTTGATATTCTCCTCGTAGGGCAGTGAAGAACCATCGTACATCACTGAAGAGAAGCCCATGTCGATACAGTCCTTACAGAGTTCGAAACTGTCACCATGATCGAGGTGCAGCACAATCTCGGGATGCTCACAACCCAGTTCCTTGGCATATGCGACGGCACCCTCGGCCATATAGCGGAGGATGGTAGCGTTGGCATAGTTACGGGCACCCTTAGACACCTGCATGATAACGGGCGACTTTGTCTCAACAGCAGCCATAACGATGGCCTGCATCTGCTCCATTGTGTTGAAGTTGAAAGCGGGGATGGCATAGCCGCCGGCCACTGCTCTCTTGAACATCTCGCGGGTATTCACGAGACCCAAATCCTTGTAGTTTACCATATTAATTATAATTTTTAAAAATGAGTAATTATCTTAGCGACTGCAAAGTTACGAAAAATGCATTAAAAGCAGCGCAAGATACGCTGCTTTTAACGTTTTTTACACGAGCGTGTGGATATCGAAGTAGTTCTGCACGTCGTCCTTATAGTTCTCGGAGACAGGGATATAGTTCTCTCCGAAGACGATGCGGAAGCGGTCCACGAGGGGGGTCTCCGTCATGTGAACAATGTATGAACGGTGGGTACGCAGGAACTCGGGCCTGGGCAGATACTCCTCAAGTTTCTTCATCGACATCAGCGACATTACCTTCTCCCCGTCTTTCAGATAGAAGCGCACATAGTCTTTCAGACCCTCGATAAAGAGAATGTCGTCGAGATTGACGCGCTGCAACTTATAGTCGGTCTTGACGAACATGAAGCGGTCGCGACGGTAGGCATCCTGACGTTGGATGATGGAGAACCACTCCAGGGCCTTGTCGGTAGACTTGAGGAAGTCTTCATAAGAGATGGGCTTCAACAGATAGTCGAGGGCATTGACCTTATAACCTTCGACGGCATACTGCGGGAAGGCGGTGGTGAAGATGACGCGCGTGTCCTTGGGCAGGATCTTGGCAAACTCGACGCCGCTGAGTTCAGGCATCTGAATGTCGAGGAAGAGCAGCTGAACGGGATTGTCACGCAGGTCCTTCATAGCCAGGATGGCACTGTTGTAGGTTCCTACGAGTTGCAGATAGGGTGTCTTACGGGCATAACTCTCAAGCAGACCTGCTGCCAAGGGCTCGTCGTCAATAATGGCACATGAGATAGTCATAATGTAATTTTAATTGTGGATGAATAAACAGTTCCGTCGTCGCTGACACCTTTCGTCCACTCATAGCGTTCGTAATAGGCGAGATCCAGGCGTCGCTGTACCTGCTGAAGGCCAATACCGTGGCCGCTGCGGTCTTTCTCAGACTTCGGAAAATTAGAATTCTCGATGATGACACAAAGGGAGTTGCCCTTCTGGGTCATAGACATATGGATGAAGCTGGGCTCCGTAGAGCTGATGCCATGCTTGAAGGCGTTCTCGACGAGTGAGATAAACAACAACGGAGCCACCTTCGTATTAGGATTCTCCAAATCTTTTTCAAATTTCACATCGACACTCTGCGGCAGACGGATCTTCATCAGGTTGATGTAGTTCTCAATGAACAGCACCTCATCGGAAAGCGACACCAGCTGTTCCTGATTGTCGTAGAGCAGGTGGCGCAGCATGTTCGAGAGTTGTTGGATGGCACTCTGTGCCCTCGTATGATCGATGGCTGTCAGCGCATAGATATTGTTCAGGGTGTTGAGCAAGAAGTGGGGATTGATCTGCGAGCGCAGGTTACCCAGTTCCGCAGCCACCCTTGCCGCCTCAGCATTCCTTAGGGCCTTATCTGCCCAGTACCACTGTTGTGCCAGCGCAATACAGGTGGCAGCGGCGGCAAAGATACAGAAATTGACGCAGTCACGGACAAATGACAGAAAATCGTCGAGCGCATCTGGCGTACGAGGACCTCTCCCAATAGGCTGGAACAGATCACGCGTAAAATCCATCCAATAATGCAGAAAGACGGCAAAGCTCACAATCATAATGAAATTGATGATCGTATAGTAGCGATGCTTGCCTTCCACGAAGTACCTGTACGTCAGCCACTTGTAGTTGGCGTAGAACACCACCATCAGCAGCAACGACGACATACAATTCATCAGATACTGTAGCATCGTCATGCCCGTACCTCTCATGTATTGCATAGGCGACAGGAACATGAACGCCCAGAACACAATGTGCAGGAATATTTTTAGTCTTTTGTCCAACATAGTTTTTTCTATTCAGTCTTACTCGTGTCGGATAGCTTCTATCGGATCCATATTGGCAGCCTTCTGGGCAGGGATATAACCAAAGAGGACACCAATAAACACACAGACGAGGAATGACACATAGATACTCCAGGCAGGAACGCTCGATGGCATGCCGACGGCAGACACGGCAGCACTCGCTCCACACCCTACAAGGACACCTATCAGTCCTCCCGTCACAGAGATAAGCACCGACTCGATAAGGAACTGGAGGGAGATGACAGGTCCTGTGGCTCCTACAGCCATGCGGAGACCAATCTCCTTCGTACGCTCCGTCACCGAGACGAGCATAATGTTCATAATACCGATACCTGCCACAAGCAGTGAGAAAGCTGCGGCTACAACAAGGATAATGGTCACTGTATCCATCGTCGATGACATCGTCTCCATCATCTCCGCCTGAGAACGGATGGTAAAGTCATCTTCGGCCTCATCCTTCAATTTGTGGTTGTCACGCAGAATCTGGGTCAGTTCCTCGATAGCGGCATCTGAAAGTTCTTCTGTCACTGCCGAGCAGACGATGCTGGAGAAATAGGTCTGGGCAGCAATACGTTTCATCACCGTCGTATAAGGGGCAATGATCACATTGTCCTGATCCATACCCCACGAGTTATAGCCTTTCGACTTCAACACACCCACAATACGCATGGGGATGCTCTTGAAACGGATGGTCTTACCGATGGGATCAACACCTTCGCCAAAGAGATCCTTCACGATGGTAGTACCCACAACAACAACTTTGGCGGCCTTCCTGATGTCCTCCTCGGTAAAGCACTCGCCTTCTTCCACAGGCCACTGCTTGATATCGAGGTAATCGATAGACTCACCATACATCGAGGCGTTGGTATTGTTATTACCATAGATGGCCTGTCCGCTGGCGGTCACCTCAGGCGACACCTTCGTCACGAATTTCTTCTCACGCATAATGCGCTCGTAGTCAGCCATCTTCAGTGTCTGCATGCTCGACGGATCCTGACGCACACCTCCTCGCATATCAGCTCCCGGACGGATGGTCAGCAGGTTTGTACCCATCGTGGAGAGTTCCTTGCGGATGCTCTCCTTAGAGCCCTGACCGATGCTCATCATAATGATGACGGCTGCCACACCGATGATGATACCGAGCATCGAGAGGAACGAGCGCATCTTGTTGTTGGCCACGGCCTTCAGGCTCACTTTAAACAAATTCAATATGTTCATAATTTTCTTTTCTTAATCATCCTGTGGGGCAGGCAACAGAGCCAAAGCCTCGGCTGCCGATTTGATATTCGTATTGATAGTATCCTCGCGGATCTTTCCGTCACGCAGGTTGATATTACGGCTCGAATATTCGGCGATCTCAGGGTTGTGGGTCACAAAGATAATGGTATGGCCTTGCTTGTACAACTCCTGGAACAGCACCAGCATCTCGAACGATGTACGGGTATCGAGGTTACCTGTGGCCTCGTCAGCAAGCAGCACAGCAGGGTCGTTGACCAAGGCACGGGCAATGGCCACACGCTGCATCTGACCTCCCGACATCTGGTTTGACTTGTGATACATACGATCCCCCAATCCTACTGCCTGCAAGGCTTTAATGGCTTTCTCGCGACGCTCTGAAGCGGACACCTCAGAGTTATACATCAGTGGCAGTTCCACATTCTCCAGGGCCGTGGTCTTCGGCAACAGGTTATAACTCTGGAACACGAAGCCAATCTTTCGGTTACGGAGACGGGCACGCTTGGTCTTCGACATCGTCCGTACACTAATACCGTCGAGGAGATATTCTCCACTCGTAGGGGTATCCAGACAGCCGAGTTGGTTCAGGAGCGTGGACTTGCCAGAGCCCGAGGTTCCCTGGATGGTGACGAACTCGCCCTCGTAGATCTTGAACGAGACACCACGCAGCGCCTTCACCGTTTCAGAGCCCACCTGGAAGTACCGCTTCACATTCTGCAGCTCGATTACTACTTTTCTTTCATCCATAATTATCTTCTGGGCTGAGCATTACCGCCGCCGTTGGCGTTGCCGCTTTGTCCACTGCGGTTGTTATTGTTTCTCGGACGTGGCATAAAGGGGTTGCCTCCCTGCTGACTCATCTCAGGAGCAGCACCTCCAGAGATCTCGAAATCTGCGAGGACCTCCGTTCCGGCAGTGATGCCACCAGTGATCTCGGTCATCACACCATTGCTGGTGCCAACCTCCACCTTATGAGCCTTGAACACAGAACCTTCCTTTGTCCACAACTTATGGTCACCCTCGCAATCACTGATGCTTTCACCCTCTTGCAAGACGGCCTCACTGGGATGGAAGCGCAGAGCCTTGGCAGGCACGGCGAGCACATTGTCCTTCTCCATCGTAAAGATCGTGACGTTGGCCGTGAGTCCAGGTTTCAGTTTCAGGTCGGCATTGGGGGCAGAGATCACCACCTCGTAGGTGACGACGTTACTCTCAGTCTTTGCCTCCTGGCGCACCTGTGTCACAGTTCCGTCAAACTTATCCTCAGGGAAGGCATCGACGGTAAAGCTCACACGCTGTCCTTCCTTCACACCGCCGATGTCAGCCTCATCGATATCGGCGATTACGCGCATATCCGTCAGATCCTGGGCGATGACGAAGAGTTCAGGGGTATTGAACGATGCAGCCACCGTCTGACCTTCCTCCACTGCCTTCGAGAGGATCACACCGTCGATGGGCGAGGTAATCGTGGCATAGCCGAGGTTAGTCTGGGCTTTCTGCACACTCTCACGCGACGTGTTCACCTGTTCCTTCGCCTTCAAATAAGAAAGCTGGGCACTCTCAAACTCGTCGGCACTCACGAGTCCCTTCTCATACAGCGTCTTATACCTATTATAATTAGCCTGCTCATAGGCAGCCGTACTCTGGGCACTCGACAGATTGGCCTTCGAGGTATTTAGCTCACTGATGAGGTTCGTACGATCGAGTTCAGCAATGACCTGACCCTTCTTTACCACAGAGTTGTAATCCACATAGAGATGGCTGACGATACCAGAGACCTGCGTACCAACGGTCACACTCGTCACAGGCTCAATCGTACCCGTGGCGGTGATGCTGGTATGGATGCTCGTGTTCTCCACCTTGGCGGTCTCAAACGTGATCTTCTCTTCCTTTTTCCCGCCTCTCAGGAAGAACCACGCAATCAGGATCACGGCAATAACGCCGATGGCGATCCAACCTTTCTTTCCGATCTTTTTCATATCCTTTATATTTTCACTTTTCACTCTTCACTTTTCACTTTATCTCTCCTCCTTGATAGAATGCCAGCATCTGCTGGTTATACAGCGTGAGATACTTCGACTGCAACTGGTTCTGCTGGGCATTGAGCAGATTATCCTTGCCAGCCAACAGCTCCACGATATTCTTCAGTCCCAAGCGGAACTGCTCCGACAACAGGTCATAACTCTGCTGGGCACTCTCCACACTGCTCTTGGCAGCCTTGTACTTCTCCTGATTATTGACAGCATTTATCCAATAACCCTGGATATCTGAATAAAGCGTCTTCTGCAGATCCTGCAAGTCAAGCCGTGCCTGCAACTGCTGTATCTTTGCCTTATTGACAGCCGTCTTCGTAGAACGTCCGTCATAGATGGGCATACTGACACCCAAACCAAGCTGTGTATTCACATTGCTCTTGAACTGAGAGCCCCAACCGGTACCGCTCAGAGAGTTCGTAGAAGTGGTGACGCCGCCCGTCACACTGACATTCGGCATCCACCCAGCCTTGGCGATACTCACGCTCACCTCACTGCCTTTGACGGCCAACTGCGAGCGCTCAATCTCCGGACGACTCAGCAGAGCCTCCTCATAGACAGTCTGCAGGGCGGGGATAGCAGCGAGAATCATCTCGTCGCCAATCTCAGGCACAGCCACATCAAACTCCACCTCGTCGGTAATCTCCAACAACTGCTTCATCTGCAACTTATAGTTCATCAACTGAGTTTTGGCCTCCACAATGCTATACTCATCGTTAGCACGCTGGGCAGACAATTGCGCCAGATCCGCCTTCGACATCTTACCCACGTTCAACATCTCCTGACCACGTTCCTCATTCTTCTTGCTGGTCTCAAGCATCTGCTCATTCACCTTCACACTCTCGTCAAGATAGAGTATCTGGGAGAAGATCTGGGCGATGCGCTCCTGAATACTGTTCGCCGTCTCACGGGAAGAGAGCTCTGCCTCCTGTTCTGCCAGACGGTCGAGCTTGATGGTATTGGTATTACGGCCACCATTCCAGACAGTCCACTGTCCGCTCAGCGAATAGGAACCGTTGTAAGAGGTCTTGTCCACCTTCGTGTTCACCGTACCATTGGTGACATACGCCATACCCGTATCCTTCCAGGGCTGATAGCCCAGACTCTGATTCGTCGAGGCACTGACGGTAGGCAGCAAGGCAGCCTTCGCACCTTTCAGGTCTTCCGTCGCACTCTGTTTCTTCAACTGCGACTTCTTCAGCGTGATGTTGTTTTCCATTGCGTAGTCGATGCAGTCCTGGAGCGTCCACTGCTTCTGGGCCGACATCTGGACTGTTCCCAGCATCGCCACACCTATTAATAATACCTTTCTCATAAAACTATATTCTTTCAATCTATATGATTTCGAAATTCGTCGGCAAAGATACGTAGTTTATCGCAAATATCCAAAGAAAATAGATAAGATTAACAGTTATTACAACAAAATAAGAGTCAGAGGCCGCTTCCCCTGACTCTTATTTTTATTTTTTTTCTTTACTCCTTCTCTCCTTTACTCCTTATTATCTATGAGTTTCCAGATACCGGCAGCGCAAGCACCACCCACGAACGGGCCAATAATGAAGATCCAGAGGTTCTCCAATGCCGTTCCACCCTGGAAGATGGCAGGAGCAATCGAACGGGCGGGGTTCACGGAAGTACCTGTGTAACGGATACAAACAAGATGCACCAGAATCAGTGAGAGACCGATGGCGAGACCTGCGAAGTTGTTGGTGGCACCATTCGTCTTAGAGGTGGCACCCAGTACGACGAGCACAAACACACAAGTGAAGATGATCTCTGCCAGCAGACCGCCGAGCACACTCACGTTAGCCTGCAGGTCGTTGGCACCCGTACCCTCAAGACCAGGTACATTCTGTGTCAGCACGTAGAGCAACAGACTGCCGATAAAAGCACCGATTACCTGGAACAGGATGTACATACCACAATCCTTGGCACTCATCCTGCCACTCAGGAACACACCGAGTGTGATGGCCGGATTGATGTGACAGCCACTGATACCGCCGATGGTGTAAGCCATAGCGACGACAGAAAGACCGAATGCGAAAGCTGTTCCTACCACAGCGGGAATGTTGTTGACGGGATCACAACCCAGACTGACGGCGACGCCACAGCCCATTAACACGAGCACCATCGTGCCCACCATCTCTGCTAAATACTTTTTCATACCTTTTAGTTTTAATGATTAATAATAACGATTTTCGCTGCAAAAGTACAAAATACCCTTGAAACCACCAAATCTTTTTCGACAAAAGTTTTCATTTACTGTCCGCCGAGGCGGGAGAAGTACTCGGCGATGTCGTCCCAGGTCTTAAAGGTGTCACTGCCGAATTGGAGATGCGTCGCCATACCAGACCACGACTCTTCCATACCGATGAAGTAGTCGCCGTAGAGCAGATCGCGGCGGATTGTAAAGACGGTATGATTGCACGCAGGCACGTTGACATATTCATACAGCCACTCGTTCACATCGGCATAGTAGACCTCATCGGAGGGTGCTGCCGCAATAAAGTAGACCTGATAAGTCTCTATCAACCACCTGACGGTCTTCTGCGCCGAGCTTCTCGGTCCGTCATAGACATCCCTCAGTGTCTCTATACCTATATATACTATAGGGCGCTCCCTACCCTCCTGCATATCATCGATCCAGCGGATGACGGGCACGATGGAATGCATAAAGGAATTGTCGTTCATACGGTGCTCCCCGTGGAAACGGATGGCCGTGGGATAATGCTCACGGAACAGGTCATAAGTGTTCACCGTCGTATCCTCATCGCCGAAGAGTCCCCACACGCGTCCCTGTTCCTCGGGTGTCACCCCTGAGAAGCACTGCTCCGTCATCTCCTTGTATTCCTTGACGAGCGCCTTGGTGACGATGAAGTCCTGCACGCCGTCCTGACGGGGATTGGAGAAGTGCTGGGCACCAATCATACCGTGTTCCTTCATCGTGTCGCCCATCTGGAGGGCAGGATTCACGAGGATGCGGTCGTAGCCGTAAAGCATCTCGGCATACATACCGCCCATCGAGGTGCCGATGATGAGATCGGGCTGCTCCTTGTCGCAAGTCTCGCGCAAGAGGTCTATGGCCTCCTGAGGACGGACGGGGAGGTCAGGTGCAATGACTATGGCATTGGGGAACACCTCACGGATACGGGTGACAGTGCCTGACTGTCCGCTGCTTCCGAAGCCGTGGACGTACATAATCTTCTTCCCCTTCATCAACTCGGGGAACTGCTTGATATAAGGATTACTCTGCTCCATCTTCTTGATTATTTTTCGGCAACAGGACGACACCCTGCTGTTTCTTGCCGTCCATCATAATCTTCATCGGACGCTCGAAGCGCACGTGGCGCACATACTCCGTCTCCTCTATGGCGGGCATCGCATCGAGCAGGGCTTTCTGGAAGATGCCTTCGCCCGCTTCGGTATTGATGGTGAAATAGCCCACGCCGAACGAGGTGAGGTTCTGGAAGAAATGCGTACCCTGCGAGGGATCGACGTGATAGTTCTTCAGCGCCGTCTCCACAATCACCCGCGCTGCGGAGATATGCGGCCACTTCACAGGGATGCCGAGCCAGGGATCTGACGAGCCCCAGCGTCCAGGACCCACGAGGACGTAGGAACTGTTGGCGTCGAGAAACTTCTGATTGATGCGTTCGATATGATAAGCTATCGTAGGGTTATTGGCGGCAGTGAAGTTTTCGTCGGTCTTGACATATACCACATCCTGCACATCTTCTGAGATCCCGTGCCCAAGGGAGTTGCTGGAGCGCAACAGACAGGCTTCGTCGGCAATCTGCTGGAGGTCTTCGTCGAGCACCTGCTTGGAATCGACGATGGGGCGCACCTGCAAGAGATACAACTCTCCATACACAGGCGACCCTGGTGTATTCTCATTCCTCACTCCTCCTTCCTCCTTCCTCGAATCATACAGGTTACAGGCAAACTCAATCTCCACAGGCCTACGCATCTCCTCGGAGCCCAGTTTCTGCGCCATCTGCAACAGTTCCGGCAAAGGGAACACCCCCTGCTGGAGCACACCACAGAAGGTGATGACCTTGCGGCCGCCCTCATAGATACCATCTCTAATGACCTGATCGATGGGATCGAAAGTCGAGGCAATATAGTTCAGGGAGCCGTCGGCATCAGCCTGCTTCACACGGAGTTTCTTGATGTTAAAGCCGTCATCCACCTGGAAATCGTCGCCCACGTGACTCATATCCAGCGCATAAAACCTTGTCTGCGTATCTCTCAGGGCCGTTTCCATCTCCGATGTCTGGAGCACCTGCGTGGGATGATAGGGCGAGACGCGCAACGTCTGTCCGCCGTCGACGATATACTTGCCCAGTCCAACGGCGAGCGAGGCTATACCCTCCTCTGCCGTCTCCTCGCCGATGGGATAATAGTTCAGCGAACGGAGCACACCCGAGAAGCTGGGATAGTAGAGGTCGCCGTAGCGCTTGCCCACCACCTCCTGCAGGATCACCGCCATCTTCTCCTGGTCGATCACGTTCTGCGTGGCGAGCATATAGGCCTTCGAGTCCTTATAGTACACCGAGGCATACACACCCTTGATGGCACAGGCCAGCATCCGCAGCATCTCGTACTTATCGTCGAGATAGGGAATCATATAGGTGGAGTAGATGCCGGCGAAGGGCTGGTAGTGGGAGTCCTCCAACAGCGACGACGAGCGCACGGCAATCGGCGACTTCACGGCCTCGAAGAACGTGAAGAAGTCGGCTATCAGCGAGTCGGGCAGCTGTGCCCGCATAAAGTGCTGCAGGATCTCTTCGTTAGGAGCATCACTCAACGCTATCGGATAGAGATTGTTCTTCTCCATAAACTCATCGAAGAAGTCGGTACAGAGTACGACGGTCTTCGGGATCGACACCTGCGCATTCTCATACTGGTTCAGTTCGGGATGGCGCTTGATGATATTGTCGAGGAACGCCAAGCCACGGCCCTTGCCTCCCAGCGAACCCTCACCGATACGGGCGAAGTGGCTGTAGGCGTCGAACTTCAGACGGTCGAACACGGCCACCACGCCGATGTTCTTCATCCTTCGATACTGCACGATGGCGTCGAAGATAATCTGACGGTGGGCATCTACATCCTGCAGTTTGTGCCACGTGACGTGTTTCAGGAAGGCTGATACGGGGAAAATGGCGCGGGCACAGAGCCAGCGGCTCATGTGGTTACGTCGGATATGTCGCCCTAACGAGTCGGCAGGAATCTTGAAGATATTGTCCTGCAACTCCTTGAGCGACGAGACACGGGCGATCTCCTCCTTCGTAACCGGATTGCGGAAGATGAAGTCGCCGAAGCCCATGTGCTCCTCCATCAGCCTGTGCAGGTCGAGGTTCATCGCCGTCGAGTTTTTGTCGATGAAGTGGAAGCCCTCGGCCTTAGCCTTCTCGCGGTTGACGGTCTCCTTCGAGTCGAGGATCAGGGGCACGTACTCATCACGGCGGCGGATCTCACGCAGCAGTTTCAGACCAGCCTCAGGATCCCCCTCCTCCACATGCGAGAGGCGCCCTGGCACGCTCTTCATCGGGAAACGGGTGTCGCTGATCACGCCGAGCGTGTTGTCGTGATACTTCTCATAGATCGCCATCGCCTCCTCGTAGTTAGTGGCGAGCACCACCTTCGGACGTCCGCGTTTGCGCTGGGCAGCGGCGTGGGGATTCAACGCCTCCGTCGAGAATCGCTTCGACTGGGCGAGGATATAATTATATAAATTAGGTAGCACGGAGGAGTAGAAGCGGATGTTATCCTCCACGAGCAGGATCATCTGCACACCGGCCTCGTTGATGTCGTGCTCGATGTTCATCTTGTCCTCCAGCAGCTTGATGATACTCATAATGAGGTTCGTGTTGCCGAGCCAGCAGAACACGTAGTCGAACACCGTCATATCCTCGTTCTCGATGCGCTTCGTGATACCGTGCGAGAACGGTGTCAGCACCACGCAGGGGATATCCGGATGGGCGGCCTTCACCTCACGGGCCACGGCAAAGGCATCATTGTCTGCCGTACCAGGCATACAGATCACGAGGTCGATGTCCGTCGTCTTCAACACGGCATTGGCCTCCTCCGTCGTCGATACCTGGGTGAACGACGGCGGATAGCGCATGCCCAGTTCCATATACTCGTCGAAGATCTTCTCGTCGATGCGGCCGTCGTCTTCGAGCATAAAGGCGTCGTAGGGATTGGCCACGATGAGCACGTTGAAGATGCGGCGTGTCATCAGGTTCACGAACGACACATCCTTCAGATAGAATTTATTCCACTCCTGTGGTATTTTATTAGCTTCTTCCATAATTGAGCACAAAGTTAGTCATTTTTTCCTACGGATTACACGGATTATATAGATTTTTTTGATTATTTATATATAAAATTCGTAAAATCCGTATAATCCGTAGGCGGTTTTTTGTAACTTTGCAGGCAGAAATCACTCTAAACGACAAACGGAAATGAAAACCAAAACGCTTACAACAGCCCTCGCAGCCGCCTGCTGCGCCCTGCTGACGCTCTCCTGCGCCCAGCAGAAAAAACTGTCAACTGTCAACGCTCAACTGTCCACTCCCGGCAACCCCTACCTGCCGTTGTGGGAGCATATTCCCGACGGCGAGCCCTACGTGTTCGACGATCCCGACAACCCAGGCAAGCAGCGCGTCTATATCTATGGTTCGCACGACGATCTCGTGACTGCCTACTGCGGACGCGACCAGGTGGTGTGGTCTGCCCCTGTGGAAGACCTCAGCCAGTGGCGCTACGACGGAGAGATCCTCGTGGTCAACAAGAACGCCAAGGGCGAGCCCTTCGACTCTGCCGGCACCGCCGATGTGCTCTATGCACCGGATGTCACGCTGATGACCGACTCGACGGGCAATAAGACCTACTACCTCTTCCCCAACGACCAGACAGGCTATCGCAACGGTCTCATCGCCAAGAGCGACCGTCCCGACGGTCCCTTCGAGGTCTGCAACTGGAAGGACGACAACCCCAACCAGGTGACGGGCATCTATGGCTTCGACCCTGCCGTCTTCGTCGATGACGACGGCCGCGTCTATGGCTACTGGGGCTTCGAGCACTCGATGGCCGCTGAGATCGATCCCGCCACGATGTGTACTGTCAAGCCCGGTACAAAGGTGGTCGACGGTATGATCTCCGGCCGTAACGAACCTGGCATCTTCAGCTTCTTCGAGGCATCGAGCATCCGTAAGATCAAGGATAAATATGTGTTCATCTACAGCCGCTTCACCAAAGACGGCGAGTTCGGACTGCCCGTATCCAACTACACTCTCGCTTACTGCTACAGCGACCAACCCTTAGGCCCCTGGACCTACGGCGGCACCATCATCGACGGTCGCGGACGTGAGATCAACGAACAGGGCGACACCATCGCCTCTGCTACGCCCGACGGCAACACCCACGGCTCCATCTGCGAGGTCAACGGCCAGTGGTACGTGTTCTACCATCGTCAGACCGGCACCGACGAATACGCCCGCCAGGCTATGGTCGCCCCCATCACCGTCAAGGTCGAGGAAGGCAAGGGCGGCAAGGTGGAAATCTCTGAAGGCGAATACAACTCCGAAGGCTTTGCCCTCAACGGCCTCGATCCCTTCGAGACTCACTCCGCAGGTATCGCCTGCTGGCATACGGGTCCCAAGCCTGCCGTTCACGAATGGCCCAACAACACCTACTACGGTTCCTACATCGAGGCCAGTTACGGCGGTGAGGAAGGTATGACGAAAGAAGAGGCCATCGCCTCAAAGGCGAAGTACGACGCCCCCTACGACCTGCGCTACAACACGAATCGCGTCGTCAACAATACCGACGGCTCCATCGTGGGCTACAAGTACTTCAACTTCGACGCCGAGACCCTCGACGAGGAGGACAACCTGATGCTCGTCCTGCGCCTCATCCCTGAGGGCATCGACGGCACCATCGAGGTCTGGATGGACCGTCCCTGGGAGTCGCAGGGCGGCAAGCAGATCGGTAAGGCAGAGCTGAAGGCCGGTATGAATCAGGCCTCTACCGACGTTGCCATCGGCATCTCCAAGGAGGCTCAGGACAACTACCTCGCCGGTAAGCACGCCATCTTCTTCGTCTTCAAGTCCGACACCAAGGACAAATCCCTCTGCACCCTCTTAGATTTCTATTTCACCTTCGATGAATAATCCCCTTATGACTGGGAAAGAGATGCCTGCAAACAGGGAGTCTGCAAGGAGCTGACAGGGACTTTACCCTATCCTTTCCAATTTTTAGCGGCCGCCAAAAAATCTTTTGGCGACCGCTAAAAACCGATTTTCACCCAAGACCGAATGGCTATGGTAACGGCGTGAGGGGATAGATGATGTTCACGATCAGGATGTTGGCGGCGAGGATGATGATGTTCATCAGGAGGCCGATGCGCATGAAGTCGCTGAAACGGTAGCCGCCAGGGCCGTAGACCAGCATGTGGGTGGGCGAACCGATCGGGGTGGCAAAGCTGGAGCTGACACTGATCATCAGGGCCACAAGGAACGGGAACGGCTCGTAGCCCAGTTTCTCGGCCGCTTCGTACATGATGGGGAAGAACATGGCACCCGCCGCCGTGTTAGATATGAACTCAGTGATGAACGTGCCCACAAAGCAGATGGCCGTCATGACCACCAGCGGATTGGAGCCGCAGACGTCGAGGATGCCAAAGGCGAGACGCTCGGCGATGCCCGTCTTCTGAATGGCAAGTCCCAGCACGACGGAGCCGGCGAAGACCATGAGGATCTCACCGTTGATGGACTTCATAGCCTGCTCGGGGGTACAGCAACGGAACGCGAGCATGGCGATGGCAGCGAGGAAGGCACACTGCAGCAGCGGCATGACGCTGAGCGCCGAGAGGAGCACCATGAGGATCATGATGGTGGTGGAGATCAGTGTGCCACTACCGATGTTGGGCACATCGTCGGAGTCAAAGAAATGGAGGTCTCTTGTCAAGGAAGAGGTATTGATTTTGACGTTCTTCGGACATAGGAACAGTAGCGTGTCGCCAGCCTGCAGCACGACCTGTCGCGGTGCCTCGTTGATGCGTTCGCCGCGACGGGCAACAGCTGCCAGCATCAGGTTGTTGTTCTTCTCAAACGAACTGCCAATCATGGTCTTGCCTATCAGGCTACTGCCGAAGTTGACGTAGGCCGTGCGGATCTGGACGTTCATGTCCAGCTCGCTCATCGTAAAGACATGGTGGTCGGCGGCCACAAGCTGGTGGCTATCTGCCATCTCGATCAGTTCGTCGATCTGTCCGGCATACACCAGATGGTCACCGCCCATGATGGGTTCGTCTTCTGAGATGGGCGTCTGGATATCATCGAAGTGATACATCTCGATCAGGCTGCCACCGTTGACGTGGTAGAGTCCAGCCTCAGAGAGGGTCTTGCCGATGTAGGGATTGTCTGACGGCACCCTCAGCTCCACGGTGTACTCGCCAGTCGACTCGAAAGCGCTGTCGGGTGCCTTACGGTCAGGCAGGAGCTTGCGCATGGCGATGATGGAGAGCACGCCGACGCAGAGGCAGAAGAGGCCTGGGATGGTGGTGGTGAGGATGTTCATAGCCGTGCCTGTCTTCTCGGCATAGAGGCCAGAGATGATCAGGTTCGGCGGCGTTCCGATCAACGTACACACACCGCCCATGCCAGAGGCGTAGCTCAGAGGGATGAGCAACTTGGAGGGGGAGATATTAAGTTTCTTCGACCACATCTTGACGATGTTCACGAAGAGGGCCACGACGGTGGTGTTGCTGAGGAACGAACTCAGAGCAGCCACAGGGAGCATCAGACGGATGACGGCCTTGGAATAGGTATTGGGCTGACCCAAGAGATTCTTCACAATCCACTGGAGCACTCCCGTATGCATGAGTCCAGCCACAACGATGAACAGTACGCCGATGACGACGACGCTCGTGCTGCTGAAGCCTGAGAAGGCCTCCTTGGCGTCGAGCACGCCGGTGACGTACAAGACGGCGATTGCTCCCAGGAATACCAGGTCTGTGCGCAGCTTGGTGAGCAGCAACACAGTGAACATCGTCAGCACGGTGACGATGGTAATCCACGCGTAGATATTAAATCCGAGAAACATAAATGTATCCATAATTATATGTTTTAAATTATCGTTATCATGTTCTTTGGCGGAAGCGGATTGTCTGCGTCTCCCAGTCCATTTCATCGATGATGGCAACAGACTCCAGACGATAACCTTCCTCGCGTAAGAGGCGACCGCCTTTCTGCTGCCCCTTCTCTACGGCGATGCCGATAGCAGCCACCTGACCGCCTGCCTGATTCACCAAGTCGATCAGTGCGTGGACAGCCTGACCGTCGGCCAAGAAGTCGTCGACAATCAGCACACGGTCGGTATCGTGCAGATAGGGCCGTGAGACGAATACCTTATTCATCACCTTATGCGTGAACGAATATGCCTGCGACACGTACTTCTCATCTGTGCTGTTGACCGTCTCACTCTTCTTGGCAAAAACGACGGGAACGTCATACAGATGGCCGAGCATCGTGGCGATGGCGATGCCACTGGCCTCGATTGTCAGCACCTTGTTCACCTCTATGCCTTCGAAACGGCGTTTCAACTCGTAAGCAATCTGACGGATAATGCCGATGTCGATCTGATGGTTCAGGAAGTTGTCTATCTTCAGAACATCGCCCTCCATCATCTTTCCATCGCTCAAGATTCTTTCTTCAAGGAAGTTCATATAACGTCCAATTTTTCGTCAAATTATTAGTAATAATGTTGCAAAGGTATGCAATATTCTTGGAACAGCCAAGGAAAATCCAAATATTATTTGGTTTTATGCTATCTTTTTCGTACCTTTGCCCACAGAAAGCTTAAAACGTAAAGTAATATGAAGAAATTGAAACAAGGCACGCTCTGCGTTCAGGCAGGGTATAAAGCCAAAAACGGAGAACCGATAGAACTGCCTATCATCCAGAGTACAACGTTCAAATATGATGACTCTGACGAGATGGCGAAGTTGTTTGACCTCGAGAAGGAGGGTTATTTCTACACCCGCCTGCAGAACCCGACGAACGACGCCGTGGCAGCCAAGATCGCCACGCTGGAGGGCGGTGTGGGTGCCGTGCTGACATCCTCTGGTCAGGCCGCAAACTTCTACGCCATCTTCAACATCTGCCAGGCAGGCGACCATTTCATCACTTCGAACGAGATCTACGGCGGCACCTACAACCTCTTCGGCGTGACGCTGAAGAAGCTCGGCATCGAGTGCACATTCATCTCGCAGGAGGCCAGCGACGAGGAGATACAGGCAGCCTTCCGTCCGAATACGAAGGCTGTATTCGGCGAGACGATCTCGAATCCGGGCTGCGCTGTGTTCGACATTGAGCGCTTCGCCAAGATCGCCCATAAGAACGGGGTGCCTCTGATCGTCGATAACACGTTTGCCACACCCGTGAACTGCCGTCCCTTCGAGTGGGGCGCAGACATCGTCACCCACTCCACCACGAAGTATATGGACGGATTGGCTACACAGGTAGGCGGTGTCGTGGTGGATAGCGGCAACTTCGACTGGCTCGCGAATGCCGAGAAGTTCCCAGGACTGTGTACGCCTGATGAGTCGTACCACGGTCTGACGTATGTGAAGGCCTTCGGAAAGATGGGCTTTACGACGAAGCTCGTGGCACAGCTGATGCGCGACCTCGGATCGATTCCCGCTCCGCAGAACGCGTTCCTGCTGCACCTCGGACTGCAGACGCTGCATCTGCGTATGGCACAGCACTGCAAGAAC
>JAFRQC010000142.1 GCA_017428805.1 Prevotella sp.
CAAAATGAGGCCAAGCTTCGAAGAGGACGGCAAGCTGCATGCTTTCCGCAGCGTATTCGACGGCTTTGAGACGTTTGCGCTTGTGCCTAACGACACGTCAAAGTCTGGCGTCAACATTCACGACGCCATTGACTCGAAGCGCATTATGAGTATGGTGGTCATCGCCCTGATGCCTGCCATGCTGTTTGGTATGTATAATATCGGCTATCAGAACTATCTCGCCGCAGGGACATTGGCTACGGCTGGTTTCTTCGAGATATTCTTCTACGGCTTCCTGGCAGTGCTGCCAAAGATCCTCGTGAGCTACATCGTAGGTCTGGGCATTGAGTTTGCCTGGGCCCAGTGGAAAGGTGAGGAGATCCAGGAGGGTTATCTCGTCTCGGGTATCATCATCCCGCTGATCATCCCCATCGGCTGTCCGTTGTGGATGCTGGCCCTGGCCTGCGCCTTCTCGGTGATCTTCTGTAAGGAAATCTTCGGCGGTACGGGTATGAACATCTTCAACCCCGCCATCGCAGCCCGTATGTTCCTCTTCTTCGCCTATCCTGCAAAGATGACGGGCGACACGGTGTGGGTGGCTCAGAGCTCGATCTTCGGACTGGGTAACGACCTGCCCGACGGATTCACCGCTGCCACACCGCTCGGACAGATGGCTCAGGGTATTGATCCCAACGCCTCTATCTGTGATATGATCTGCGGTTTCATCCCGGGCTCCATCGGTGAGACCTCGCTCATCGCCATCGCCATCGGTGCCTGTCTGCTGCTCGTGATGGGCATCGCCTCGTGGCGCACGATGCTGAGCGTGTTCGTGGGTGGTGCCGTGCTGGCAATGATCTTCGAACAGACCGGTCAGTCCATCACCTGGTGGCATCACTTCGTGCTCGGCGGTTTCGCCTTCGGTGCCGTGTTTATGGCTACCGATCCTGTGACATCCTGCCGCACCACGACGGGCCAGTATATCTACGGTTTCCTCATCGGTGCGATGGCTGTCATCATCCGTGTGATGAATGCCGGTTATCCCGAGGGTATGATGCTCGCCATCTTCTTTGGTAATATGTTTGCTCCCACGATCGACCACTTCATTGTGGAGCGCAATATCTCGAAACGCTTAAAGAGAGGAGGTACCAAATGAAACTGAATACGAATTCGAATACGTACATTATTATATATAGTGCGATTCTGGTGGTCATCGTGGCCTTCCTGCTGGCATTCGTCTATCAGGCCCTGAAGCCGATGCAGGATGCGAACGTGGCCCTCGACATCAAGAAACAGATCCTTTACTCGCTGAACATCCGCGACCTCGACGGCGCTGAAGCTGAAGCCAAGTATGCCGAGGTGGTGAAGGAAGAAGCCGAGAAGGACGGACAGAAGTACTACCTTTGTGAGATCGACGGTGAGGATATCCTCGTGGTCGCTATGAAGGGTATGGGACTCTGGGGTGGCATCAGCGGTTACGTCTCCATCCACGGTGATGAGACGCCGACTGTCTATGGTGCCTATTTCAACCACGAGAGTGAGACCGCCGGTCTCGGTGCTGAGATCAAGGACTCTCAGGCCTGGCAGGAGAAGTTCATCGGCAAGAAAGTCTTCGTTGAAGGTACTCAGGATGTGGCCATCTCGATTGTGAAGAAGGTGGAGGATCCCACGACTCAGGTGGATGTCGTGACGGGTGCCACGCTGACCTCTAATGGTGTGAATGATATGATTAAGGCTGGACTGAAGGATGCGGGGAAGAATGCCGTCGAACTCTTTACGAAGATGATGTGCACACCTGAGCCCGCTGACTCTACAGTCACTGAAGAACCAAAAGCAGAGGAGGAGTAAACTATGGCATTATTCAGTAAACAAAATAAGGAGGTTTTCACCAATCCGTTGAACCTCGACCATCCCATCCTCGGCCAGGTACTCGGTATCTGCTCGGCCTTGGCTGTGACTTCACAGTTGAAGCCTGCCATCGTGATGGGTCTCGCTGTGACGGTCATCACCGCCTTTGCGAATGTGATCATCTCGATTATCCGTAACACCATCCCTAACCGCATCCGTATCGTGGTGCAGCTGGTGGTGGTGGCTGCTCTCGTGACCATCGTTTCTCAGATCCTGAAGGCTTTCGCCTACGACGTGAGCGTTCAGCTGAGCGTGTATGTAGGTCTGATCATCACCAACTGTATCCTTATGGGTCGTCTGGAGGCGTTCGCCATGCAGAACAAGCCCTGGCCTTCATTCCTCGATGGTGTGGGTAACGGCTTAGGCTACGCTATGATCCTCGTCATCGTGGGTGCCGTACGTGAGTTGCTGGGCCGTGGTTCGCTGCTGGGTTTCCAGATTGTTCCCGATGCCTGCTACGACATGGGCTATGTGAACAACGGTATGATGACGATGCCGGCTATGGCACTGATTCTCGTTGGTTGTGTGATTTGGGTTCATCGTGCTTACTTTTATAAGGAGAAATAAGATATGGATCATATAATTTCATTACTGTTTCGGTCGATATTCGTCGACAATATGATCTTCGCCTTCTTCCTCGGCATGTGTTCCTACCTTGCCGTGTCGAAGACCGTGAAGACCTCGTTGGGCCTCGGAATGGCAGTGACCTTCGTGCTCACCGTCACCGTACCCGTGAACTATCTGTTGCAGACCAAGGTCTTAGGTCCTGACTGTCTCGTGGCAGGCGTAGACCTGAGCTACCTGTCGTTTATCCTCTTCATCGCCGTGATTGCAGGCATGGTGCAGCTGGTGGAGATGACGGTGGAGAAGTATTCACCTTCGCTCTATGCTGCCCTGGGTATCTTCCTTCCGCTGATTGCCGTGAACTGCGCCATCATGGGTGCCTCACTGTTCATGCAGCAGCGCATCCTCATGGATCCCTCCAACTCTCAGGCCATCACCTCGATCGTCGATGCCATTGTCTATGGCTTCGGTTCCGGTCTCGGTTGGACACTGGCCATCGTGGCCATGGGTGCCATCCGTGAGAAGATGCAGTATTCGGATGTTCCCAAGCCCCTGCAGGGCCTCGGCATCGTGTTTATCACCGTCGGCCTGATGGCTATGGCGATGATGTGTTTCTCTGGCTTAAATATTTGATAAGGTATGGCACAGTTTATAGCATATAGTATCGGAGTATTCCTCATCGTCATACTCCTGCTCGTGATTATCCTGCTCGTGGCGAAGAAGTATCTGTCGCCCTCAGGAAACGTGAATATTGTGATTAACGGCGACCGTACCATCTCCGTAGCCCAGGGTAACTCGCTGATGTCTACGCTCAATGAGAACGGTGTGTTCCTGCCCTCTGCCTGTGGTGGTAAGGCCTCCTGCGGACAGTGTAAGGTACAGGTGCTTGAAGGCGGCGGGGAGATCCTCGACTCTGAGAAGCCCCACTTCTCTCGTAAGGAGATCAAGGCCGGCTGGCGTTTAGGTTGTCAGTGTAAGGTGAAGGGTGACCTGAAAATTCATGTCGATGAGAGTATCCTCGGCGTGAAGGAGTACGAGTGTACCGTCATCTCGAACAAGAACGTGGCTACGTTCATCAAGGAGTTCAAGGTACAGCTGCCCGCTGGTGCCCACATGGACTTCCTGCCCGGTTCGTACGCCCAGATCAAGATCCCTGCCTTCGACTGCATCGACTACGACAAGGACTTCGACAAGAGTCTCATCGGTGACGAATATCTGCCGTCGTGGGAAAAGTTCGGACTGTTCCCGCTGAAATGTAAGAACCCCGAGCCCACCATCCGTGCTTACTCGATGGCTAACTATCCTGCTGAGGGTGATGTGTTCATGCTGACCGTCCGTATCGCCACGCCTCCGTTCAAACCCGACAAGAGCGGCTTCATGGAAGTGAACCCGGGTATCGCCTCATCGTACATCTTCTCGCTGAAACCCGGCGACAAGGTGATCATGAGCGGACCTTACGGAGACTTCCATCCGCACTTCGACTCGAAGAAGGAGATGATCTGGGTTGGTGGTGGTGCCGGTATGGCTCCGCTCCGTGCACAGATCATGCACATGACGAAGACCCTGAAGACGACCGACCGCGAGATGCACTATTTCTACGGTGCACGCGCCCTCAACGAGGTGTTCTATCTCGAGGACTTCCTCGGTCTGGAGAAGGAGTTCAAGAACTTCCACTTCCATCTGGCCCTCGACCGTCCCGATCCTGCAGCCGATGCCGCAGGCGTGAAGTACACTCCGGGATTCGTCCATCAGGTGATGCTCAACACCTATCTGAAGGACCATGAGGCTCCCGAGGATGTGGAGTACTATATGTGCGGTCCTGGCCCGATGTCGGCAGCTGTCGTTTCGATGCTCGACTCGCTCGGCGTCGAACCGGAAAGCATCATGTATGACAATTTCGGTGGCTAATCAAAACTGAATATAATGTGAATATCCTCGCTCATCAGGCGGGGATATTTCTTTTTTTATGGACTTTTTAGCAAAAAGTTTTGGTAGTTTAAAATATTTTTGTAACTTTGTGCCCAATCATACGAATACCGAAAGTATGAAACGGACAGGACTGATATTACTGCTGATGTGCTTTGCTCTCTTGGGCAAGGCTGCTAATCTTCGGTATTCGAACGAAAGGCCCCTGATTTTCGGTATCGATATGAACTATCAGCCGTTGGAGTATGTCGATGCTGCCGGTATCCCTCATGGTCTTGATGTGGAGTTCACCCAGGAACTGATGAGACGTCTGCAACTGCCGTTCACCTATGCGCCCAATACGTGGGAGAACATTGCCGACGACATCATCAAAGGTCGTGTGGATCTCGGTATGATGGTCTATTCCTCCTATCGTAAGGACATCACCAATTACTCCCGTCCCGTGTTCCGTCTGTATTATCAGATTGTCCACCGTAACACGGACAAGCCTCCCTATGGTCTTCGTGACGTCGGCGGGAAGGAGATTGCGATGATGATGTCGCGTCCTATGAAGGATACGTTGGAGAAAGTCGGTGCGAAACCCTTCCTGATCAAAGACCTGACGAGAGCACTCACCGAACTCTCGAAAGGCAAATACGATGCGGTGATCTGTTTCCGTTATCAGGCCAAGTATCTGATTGAAAAAGAGGGATTGGATAATCTGGTGGCCACCGACCTGGCACTGATGCCGCGAGAGTATTGTTATGTCAGTCACGACAGGCATCTCATCGAAAGGATTAACAATGAGCTGGAGAAAATGGACGAGGACGGTGTCGTTGATGATGTCTATGGTGACATCAAGACCACCTTCAGCGGACTCTATATCCCGATGTGGGTGTGGCTGTTGATCACAGCCATCATCATCGTGGCACTCATCTGCCTCATCGTTCAGCAACGCATCGGTCGCAAGCATATCCTCTATGAGATGCAACGGGCACAGCAGAGTGAGGAGTTGAAGGATATCTTCCTCAACAACCTCAGTCACTCCCTCCGTACTCCGCTCAATGCCATCATCGGTTTCTCAGACCTTTTGATGTCGATGTCGAAGAATGATATGCCGGAAGAGGAATATCAGCATCTGCTGGAACTTATTAACAATAACGGTCTGCAACTACTCCATCTCATCAACGAACTGCTCTCACTCTCAGACATCGAGGGTAACAGACAGTTATTTGATAGGCAGGTGACGGATATCGACGGTGAGATGACTGCCTATGCCACCGAGACACGGATGCAGATAACTAATGGTGTGGAGCTGGAGGTCGTAGAACCTATCGGTGGTATACGAGCCATGATTGATCCCAAACTGTTTAGGATTGTGACGATGCATCTGCTTGAGAACGCCCGCCAACATACCACCGAGGGAAAGATCACCCTGAGCTATTACAGAAAAGAGGGTAGCTTATACGTGGAGGTGAAGGATACGGGCAATGGACTGCCTGCCAAACTCAAGAATAACATCTTCGCCCTCCTGTCGGATAAGAATACATACGTCCAGGAAGATACACCGGGACTCGGTCTGAGTATCTGCAAGGCCATTGTCGATAAGGGGAATGGTAAGATCGGAGCCCGCGACAATGAGGAAGACGGACATGGTACCATCTTCTGGTTTTGGATACCTGTCGAGATTTTAAATTAGAGACTGATATGACACTGATAATAGTAATACTGCTGATTTTGGGTTATCTGCTCATTGCCACCGGTCATATGACGGGTGTCAATAAGGCTGCCATTGCCATGTTCTTAGGCACGGTGGGGTGGGTGGTCTATATCTGCTGGGGTACCGACTTCGTGACGGATATGCACCCCGATGACTACGCCGAGTTCCTGAGTGGTGCCGAGCCTACGAGTGACGCGGTGAAGGACTTCATCCACGACAATGTATTCCTGTATTATGTCGGTCGTGCGGCAAGTATCGTGATGTTCCTCCTGGCAACGATGTCCATCATCGAGATCCTGAATAACAACAGTTGCTTCGACTTCATCCAGAAATGGATCAAGACACGTAATCCGAAACGCCTGCTTTGGACCATCACCTTCGCGACGTTCGTCATCTCTGCCAATCTCGATAACCTGACCACTGCTACGATGATGTTGGTGATTATGCACAGTATCGTTCAAAACCGTCGTCAGAGAATGCTCATCGGTTGTGCGATTGTCATTGCGGCCAACTGTGGCGGATGCTTCACGGTGATCGGTGATCCTACGGGACTGTTGCTCTGGGGTGACGGGGCCATCACGGCCACCAGTTTCTCATCGTATATGGCACTGCCGGCTATCCTGGCCTGGGTGATTCCGACGATATTCATCAACCGTGCGTTGCCGGAGAGACTCGACACGCAGTGGTCGCCGATGCCTTATCGTGGCGATGATACGAACCTCAGTCCCTGGCAACGTGTCGTGATGCTTTTCGTGGGTATCGGCGGTCTCTGGTTCATCCCCACCTTCCACAACATTACCAAACTGTCACCGTTCCTCGGTGCCCTTTGTGTGCTGAGTGTATTGTGGGTGGTCAACGAGGCCTTCAACCGCAAGCTGATGAATGCAGACCAGATGTCACAGCGATTCATCCCCAGGGCCTTGCAATATGGTTCTCTTCAGCAGATCCTATTCGTGATGGGTATTATGCTGGGTATGGGTGTCGTCACGGAGACGGGTGTCTTCCCTGACGTGGCACAGTGGATGGATGAGACGATCCATAACGTGTGGATCCTCGGCATCGTTTCGGGATTCCTCAGCGCCCTTGTCGACTCGTTCACCATCGCCATCAGCGATATCTCACTCTATCCCGTGGTCAAGGGTGCACTGCCCGGTGACTATATGGGCAGTTTCATCGCAAACGGTTCTTACTGGAAGATCATTGCCTACTGTACGGCAGTAGGTGGCTGTCTACTCTCTGTGGGATCAGTCAGTGGTCTGGCACTGATGCAGATGGAACATATCCGTGTAGGCTGGTACCTCAGGAACATGACACTGAAAGTGCTGGCTGGATGGGCTGTCGGACTGATAGTCCTTTGGTTGGAGATTTATTATGTATAACTAATTATTAATAAGGTATGGCAAAAATTAAGACAATTGGTATCCTCACCTCAGGAGGTGACGCACCAGGAATGAATGCGGCTATCCGTGCCGTGACACGTTCAGGTATTTACAACGGTTTTACAGTCAAAGGTATCTACCGTGGTTATGAAGGTCTTATCAATGATGAGGTAAAGACTTTCACGACAGAGAATGTTTCGGGTATCATCACCCGTGGTGGTACGATCCTGAAGACCGCCCGTTCGAAGGAGTTCACGACACCCGAGGGTAAGCAGAAGGCCTACGAGACCTGTCAGAAGGAGAAAATTGACTGCCTGGTCGTCATCGGCGGCAATGGCTCGTTGACTGGAGCCCGCGACTTCGGTATGGAGTTCGACTTCCCTGTCATCGGTCTGCCCGGCACCATCGACAATGACCTTTACGGCACAGATGCCACCATCGGCTACGACACGACGATGAATACCATTATGGAGTGCGTCGATAGAATTCGTGATACGGCGAACTCCCACGAGCGCATCTTCTTCATCGAGGTAATGGGACGCGACGCCGGCTTCCTGGCACAGAACTGCGCCATCGCTTGTGGCGCCGAGGCTGCCATTGTTCCTGAGGAATCTACAGATGTGGACCAGTTGGCAGCATTTATGGGCCGTGGCATCCGTAAGTCGAAGAAGTCGTGCATCGTCATTGTGTCGGAGAGTCCCAAGTGTGGTGCCCTCTACTATGCTGACCGTGTGAAGCACGAGTTCCCCGAATTCGACGTGCGTGTATCTATTCTTGGTCATCTGCAGCGCGGCGGTAGTCCCTCGGCACGTGACCGTATCTTGGCCAGTTGTACAGGTGTCGGTGCTATCGAGGCCATCATACAAGGTCAGCGTAACGTGATGGTGGGTGTCCGCAACAACGAAGTGGTCTATGTGCCTTTCAGTGAGTGTATCCGCACCGACAAGCGCTTTGACAAGCGCCTTATCAATGTGCTCGACGAACTCAGCATATAATGCCTGATATCAAGAAGATCGTATTGACGGGAGGACCTTGTGCCGGTAAGACCACGGCACTGGTGAAGATCACTGAATACTTCTCGGGATTCGGCTACAAGGTGTTCAATGTGCCGGAGGTACCTACCATCTATAGTACCGCCGGCTGGAACTACCTGACGCCGAACCGCGACCTGTATTATCAGGGAGAGCGGGCTATCTTGGAGACGCAGCTGGCTTTTGAAGACCAGTTTATGCGTCTCGCCGAGGTCTGCACGAAGCCGGTGCTTATCGTCTGCGACCGTGGTACGATGGACATCTCTGCCTATATCAAGCCGGAGGAGTGGGAGGAGATCACCGCTATGGCGGGTACCACTCCCAACGCCTTGATGGAACGCTATGATGCCGTACTGCATCTGGTGTCGGCTGCCGATGGTGCGGAACAGTATTATACCACTGCCACCAATGCCACCCGCTACGAACAGGCCAATGAGGAAGGACTGCGCATTGCCCGGGAACTCGACAAGAAGGTGATCCGTGCGTGGACAGGCCATCCCCATCTGCGCGTGATCAACAACCACGATGACTTCGAGAACAAGCTCAACCGTGTGCTCAAGGAGATCTCGAAGGTTGTCGGACTGCCGCAGACCCCACACGACGAACGTGTCTATCGTGTTCAGATCGTTGGCGAGGTTCCTGAGAGTTCCGACAGTATGATCACCCAGACCTATCTCGTGGCAGAGCCGGGCTGTGAGATCCGTCTGCGCCGCAGGGAA
This sequence comes from Prevotella sp., assembly GCA_017428805.1. Next base: position 9,203 of record JAFRQC010000142.1, read on the forward strand.
TGGAGTGGGGGAAAGGTGGTCATCCTGCACCGTTCCACAAAGCGCATCTCCGACACGGAGGTCATCGAGACGGAGCGGAAGGTGGACAACAACCTCTACGAGCAGATGCTCCAGCAGGCCGATCCCTACCGTCAGACCATCGTCAAGCGGCGTCAGAGCTTCATCTGGAAAGGACAGTTCTTCCAGATCGACACCTTCCTCTCACCCGTCAATGACCTGGTCATTTTGGAAACGAAGGGAGTGGGCGAACAGGAAACCGTCAACTTCCCGCCTTTCATCAAGGTGCTTGAGGACGTGACAGGCAATCAGACGTATTATAACTATAATATCGCCCTGCGGAAGTCCTAAATTTCGCCGATTGTTGCGTATTTGAGTAAAAAACATCCAAAAAATTTCCTCAATTCAAAAAATAACGCTATCTTTGCAAACATAATTATAACTTAAAAACGAGTATAACTTAAATAAACTAACAAGCGTATGTCACAAATTATTGGACACATTTCCCAGATTATTGGCGCTGTCATCGATGTTTATTTCGATACAGAAGGTCAGGAGGCTGAGAAGGTGTTGCCGAAGATCCACGAGGCTTTGAGGATCGATCGTGGCGACGGGCGCGTCCTAATTGTCGAGGTGCAGCAGCACATCGGCGAGGATACGGTGCGCTGCGTGGCTATGGACAACACCGACGGCTTGCAGCGTGGACTGGAAGTCATCCCTCTCGGCACACCTATCCTGATGCCTGCGGGAGATCAGATTAAAGGTCGTATGCTGAACGTGATCGGACAGCCTATCGACGGTATGAAACAGCTCAATATGGAGGGTGCCTATCCCATCCATCGCGAAGCCCCCTCGTTCGAGGAACTCTCCACGAAGAAGGAGATCCTCGCCACGGGTATCAAGGTCATCGACTTGCTCGAGCCCTATATGAAGGGTGGTAAGATCGGACTCTTCGGCGGTGCCGGTGTGGGTAAGACCGTGCTCATTATGGAGCTCATCAACAACATCGCCAAGGGACACAACGGATTCTCCGTCTTCGCTGGTGTGGGAGAGCGTACCCGTGAGGGTAACGACCTCATCCGCGAGATGATCGAATCGGGCGTTATCCGCTATGGCGAGAAGTTCAAGGAGGCTATGGCCGAGGGTAAGTGGGACCTCTCTCTCGTCGATCCCGAGGAGCTGAAAAAGTCTCAGGCCACGCTGGTCTATGGTCAGATGAACGAGCCTCCCGGTGCCCGTGCTTCCGTAGCCCTCTCCGGACTGACGGTGGCAGAAGGCTTCCGCGACGGTGGTGGTAAGGATGGCGGTGCTGCCGATATCCTGTTCTTCATCGACAACATCTTCCGTTTCACCCAGGCTGGTTCTGAGGTATCCGCACTTCTCGGTCGTATGTCTTCAGCCGTGGGTTATCAGCCGACACTGGCCTCTGAGATGGGTACGATGCAGGAGCGTATCACTTCTACGAAGACTGGTTCAATCACATCAGTACAGGCAGTGTATGTGCCTGCCGATGACTTGACCGACCCTGCACCTGCTACCACGTTTACTCATCTGGATGCAACGACGGTGCTCGATCGTAAGATTGCCGAGCTTGGTATCTATCCCGCAGTGGATCCGTTGGGATCAACCTCTCGTATCCTCGACCCGCTGATTGTGGGTAAGGCTCATTATGATTGTGCCCAGCGTGTGAAGCAGATTCTGCAGCGCTTCAAGGAACTTCAGGACATCATCGCCATCCTCGGTATGGATGAGCTCTCTGATGAAGATAAGCAGACGGTGAACCGTGCACGTCGTGTACAGCGTTTCCTGTCGCAGCCGTTCTCCGTGGCATCACAGTTCACTGGCCTGCCTGGTGTGATGGTGCCCATCGAAGATACCATCAAGGGCTTCAATGCCATCCTCGACGGTGAGGTCGACGACCTGCCAGAGCAGGCATTCCTCAATGTCGGTACTATTGAGGATGCGAAGGAGAAGGCCAAGAAACTGTTGGAAGCTGCTAAGGGATAAAATCGTAAATCGTAAATCGTAAATCCCGTTATGTTACAGTTGAAGATAGTTTCGCCCGAAAGGATTGAATTCACAGGTGAAGTGGAATCCGTAAAGGTTCCTGGAACACAGGGCAACTTCGAGATTCTCAGCAACCACGCCCCGATCATCTCCACGCTGACGAAAGGCGATGTGGAGTATGCCGGAAACGTGTTGCCCATCCTCGGTGGATTCGTGGAGGTACAGAAGAATCAGGTTTCGCTCTGTGTGGAACTGAAGGAGGAATAAGAATTTGGAATATTTCCTCTCCGTCCTCTTCTTCACCCTCTTAGGCGTGGCCTACGTGAAAGGCTATGATGTCGTCAAGCGACAGGCACCCGATCACCTGGTACACTTCTATCTGATTATGGCAACGATACGTATGTTGCTCGTCGCGACGGTTGTCGGGCTCTACGTATCCTTCACCGAGAATAGAGAAGACGCTATCCGCTTCGCCGCCATATTTTTAATAATGTACGCGATAACGATGGTTGTGACACTGAAATTAAGACATTAAGTAGAAAGAATAATGAATCACATCAAACGACTGCTATGCTTGTCACTCGTGCTGTTCGCACTGGTGCCGGCGATGCAGGCAGAGGATTTCTCAGCCAAGGAGGTGGTGCTTGAACATATCAAGGACTCCCACGACTGGCACGTGACCGACCTCGGCGAGGGCAAGTCACTGGTCATCCCCCTGCCCGTCATCGTCAACAGCTCCACAGGCTGGCACGTGTTCTGCTCTTCGGAGTTTGAGCACCATGCCGATGCCAACGGACTGCGCCAGGGTCCTTACGGACTGGCCATCGCCACAGAGGGTGACAACGCGGGCAAGATTGTCGAGAACGGCGAACCCGTGCTCGACCTCAGCATCACCAAGACGGTCGCCGTGATGTTCATCAACGTCATCATCCTGCTCTGCTGCATCCTGTTCAGCGCCCGCTGGTACAAGAAGCGCAAGGCCTCCGATGGTGCGCCTGGTGGCTTCGTAGGCTTCGTCGAGATGCTCGTGATGTACGTGGTCGATGATATCATCAAGCCGGGAGTAGGGAAGGGCTACGAGAAGTACACCCCCTATCTGCTCACGTGCTTCTTCTTCATCTTCACGTGCAATGTGATGGGACTGATCCCCTTCCCGCCGGGATCGGGCAATGTGACGGGTAACATCGCCGTGACGTTCTTCCTCGCCCTCTGCACCTTCCTCATCGTGCAGTTCTCGGGCAACAAGCACTACTGGAAGGACATCTTCTGGCCTGAGGTTCCCACCTGGCTCAAGGCGCCCATCCCCATCATCCCCGTCATCGAGTTCGTGGGTATCTTCACCAAGCCCTTCGCCCTGATGATCCGACTTTTCGCCAACATGATGGCAGGTCATGCCATCGCGGTGGCTATCACGTGTATCATCTTCCTCGTGGCCTCGCAGGCTGTCGCCGTACAGCTCTCGATGTCGGCCCTCAGCGTCATCATGAGTGTCTTCATGATGTGCCTCGAGTGTCTGGTCTGCTTCATCCAGGCGATGGTGTTCACCATGCTCTCTGCCGTCTTCATCGGACTGGCACGTGTAGAACCCGAACACGAGTAAAGGTGAAAAAGTAAAAAGGTGAAAAAATAAAAGATTAAAACATTAAATAATTAACAATTTAAAACTCAAAAGATTATGATTACAGCATTATTGGCAGCAGAAGGTGTTGCAAAGTTAGGCGCCGCAGTTGGCGCAGGTCTCGCAGCTATTGGCGCAGGTCTTGGTATTGGTAAAATCGGTGGTCAGGCTATGGACGCTATGGCTCGCCAGCCGGAAGTGATGAACAAGCTGTTCACGAACATGATCGTGGCTGCAGCTCTTATCGAGGGTGTGGCACTCTTCGCAGCCGTTATCGCATTCCTCTGCATCTAAGCATTTACAAATCGTAAATCGTCAATTAGTAAATCGTAAATCACACAGCGTATGGATTTATTGATTCCGAGTACTGGCCTGCTGTTCTGGATGACCATCACGTTCCTCGTGGTGTTCTTCCTCCTGTGGAAGTTTGGCTTTCCTGTCATCACCGGTATGGTGAAGGAGCGTCAGGCTTTCATCGACGACTCACTGCGCAAGGCGCATGAGGCCAACGAGCGGCTCGCCAATATACAGAAAGAAGGTGAATCCATCTTGCAGGAGGCTCGCGAGAAGCAGGCGCAGATCCTTAAGGAGGCTGCCGAGACCCGCGATGCCATCGTAGAGAAAGCCCAGGATAAGGCCCGTGCCGAAGGAGCCCGTCTGATGGAAGACGCCCGCGTCGCCATCGAACAGGAGAAGAAGGCCGCCATCGCCGACATCCGCAAGCAAGTAGCTACCCTCAGCGTCGAGATTGCCGAGAAGATTCTCAAGGAGAACCTCAAGGGCGACAAGGCGCAGATGGATCTGATCGACCGTATGCTGGATGATGTCTCTACTGTTAATTAAGCGATAAAGGTATGGATATTGGAGTCATATCGGTAAGATACGCCCGAGCACTCTTGAAGAGCGCTATCGACGCGAAGGCCGAAGATGCTGTCTACACCGAGATGCAGCAGCTCGCCAAGAGCTATGCCGACGTGCCGCAGCTCAGGTCTGCGATCAACAACCCCATGCTCTCCAAGGCCGAGAAGGAGACGCTCCTGCTGACAGCCGTCGGCAAGAAGCCCTCCCCGCTGGCCAAGGCCTTCATCGCCCTCGTGCTCAAGGAGGACCGTGAGAGCGTGATGCAGTTCATCGCCCATTCGTACGTCACTCTTTACCGCCAACAGAAGAATGTCATCCGTGGCAGACTGATCACCGCCACAGCCGTCACCCCTGCCACCGAGCAGAAGATGCGGCAGATGGTGGAGAGCAAGACTAATGGAACTGTGGAGTTTGAGACCGAGGTAAACCCCGACATCATCGGTGGCTTCATCCTCGAGTACGACACCTACCGCATGGATGCGAGTGTGAAGTCGAAGCTAAACAGTATTCTCACACAACTAAAGAAGTAAACGACCACGAATTACACGAATTAAACTAATTTTTGTAAAGCGCAGCAATTAGTGAAATTAGTGAAATTCGTGGTAGAAAGAAAAAGAATTAAAGTATTTATGTCAGATAAGATTAAACCAAGCGAAGTATCCCAGGTACTGCTCGACCAGCTCAAGGGTATCTCCGGCGCCGAGAAGTTCGACGAGGTGGGTACCGTGCTGACCGTCAGCGACGGTGTGGCCCGTATCTACGGATTGCGCAACGTCGAGGCCAGTGAACTGCTCGAATTCGAGAACGGCACGATGGCCATCGTGATGAACCTTGAGGAAGACAACGTCGGTTGTGTGCTCTTGGGCAACACCTCGGGCATCAAGGAGGGCATGGTCGTGAAGCGTACGCATCGTATCGCCTCCATCCGTGTCAACGACAACATGCTCGGCCGTGTCATCAACCCGCTGGGACAAGCTATCGACGGCAAGAGCGACATCGACCTGAGCGACGCCTTCGAGATGCCGCTCGACCGTAAGGCCCCCGGTGTGATCTACCGTCAGCCCGTGAAGGAGCCGCTGCAGACAGGTCTGAAGGCCATCGACTCGATGATTCCTATCGGCCGTGGCCAGCGTGAGCTTATCATCGGTGACCGCCAGACGGGTAAGACCGCCATCGCCGTGGATACCATCATCAACCAGAAGAGTTTCTATGAGGCAGGCAAGCCTGTCTATTGCATCTATGTAGCCATCGGCCAGAAGGCCTCTACCGTGGCTGCACTCGTTTCCACGTTGCAGGAGCATGGCGCCATGGCTTACACCATCATCGTCGCAGCCACTGCTGCCGACCCTGCTGCCATGCAGTATTATGCACCGTTCGCAGGTGCCGCCATCGGCGAGTACTTCCGCGACCGTGGTCTGCCCGCACTCGTGGTCTACGACGACCTCTCCAAGCAGGCTGTTGCCTATCGTGAGGTGTCGCTGATCCTGCGCCGTCCCTCCGGACGTGAGGCATATCCCGGCGACGTGTTCTATCTCCACTCCCGTCTCCTTGAGCGTGCAGCCAAGATGAACGAGCAGCAGGAGGTGGCTGAGCAGATGAACGACCTGCCCGAGTGTATGAAGGGCCATGTGAAGGGTGGTGGCTCGCTCACCGCTCTGCCTATCATCGAGACACAGGCAGGTGACGTGTCGGCTTACATCCCCACGAACGTGATCTCCATCACTGACGGTCAGATCTTCCTCGAGAGCAACCTCTTCAACCAGGGCTTCCGTCCCGCCATCAACGTCGGTATCTCCGTATCCCGTGTGGGTGGCTCGGCACAGATCAAGTCCATGAAGAAGGTGGCTGGTACGCTGAAGATCGACCAGGCACAGTATCGTGAGCTCGAGGCCTTCTCGAAGTTCTCCAGCGATATGGATGCCGTGACGGCAATGACTTTGGACCGTGGTCGTAAGAACAACCAGCTACTCATCCAGCCGCAGTACAGCCCGATGCCCGTTGGCGAGCAGATCGCCATCCTCTATTGCGGCGTACACGGTCTGATGCGCGACGTGCCCATAGTCAAGGTGCGTGAGTGCCAGGATGCCTTCCTCGACAAGCTGCGCTCCACCAGTCCAGAGGTCATCGAGACCCTCGCCAGCGGAAAGATTGACGACGAGACGATGAAGAAGATCGAAGCCGTTATGGCCGACATCGCAGGAACGTACAAAAGCTGATAGCCTATGCCCAGCCTGAAAGAAATTAAAGGCCGCATTGCCTCAGTCAATTCCACGCGCAAGATCACGTCGGCCATGAAGATGGTGGCCTCCAGCAAGCTGCACCACGCACAGGTAGCCATTCAGAATATGCTGCCCTACGAGTCACTGCTGGAGCACATCCTCAAGTCGTTCCTCGCAGCCGAGGCGGAGGCACACACCATCTTCGACCAGCCGCGCCCCATCAAGCGTGCGGCACTCGTGGTGTTCACCTCCAACTCCTCGCTCTGCGGCGGATTCAACAACAACACCATCAAGCTCATGATGCACGCCGTCAATGAATACGCCCAGACCATTGGATGCGAAAATGTCGAGATTTATCCCATCGGCCGCAAGGTCTATGAGAAGGCGCAGAAGTTGGGGTTGAATGTGCAAGGCGAATTCTCTGCACTGGCCGACAAACCCAATGTCGCGCAGTGCATCGACATCGCTATGGAACTTGGCACGAAATTCGCTGACGGTCAGATAGATAAGGTCGAACTCATCTATCATCACTTCAAGAGCGCAGGCTCTCAGATACTTACCCGGAAGACCTTCCTCCCCATCGACATCGAGTCGGAGCTGAAGGCCGACCACGAGCGCGACCTCACCAGTGTCATCGCCACGAAGGAGTCGCAGGAGTATCTGAAGAAGCGTGGAGAGCGACAGACGGGGAGGGTAGAGGAGGAAGTGAAACCGCTCAACGATAACTTCATCGTCGAGCCCGACATGAACACCGTCCTCTCGCAGCTCCTGCCGAAGATGGCCCACCTGATGCTCTACACGGCACTGCTCGACTCTGTGGCCTCTGAACACGCCGCCCGTATGGTGGCCATGCAGACCGCGACGGACAATGCCGACGAGTTGCTCCGTGAACTGAACCTCCAGTACAACAAGGGGCGCCAGCAGGCCATCACCACCGAGTTGCTCGATATCGCAGGCGGTGCCCAGAACTGACAAGCTACTTCTACTATATTCAAAGAGAGCCCGAATGCCACCGTGTATCGGGCTCTCTTTTAATCGCCCGCCTCCGTGCTTTACGCAGGAAGCGGGCGATTCTTTAGGGGAAACCGAGCGCAGAACATACCGCAGATTATACCGCCTGCGTAGTTCCTCCAGCCAAGAACATACCCTTTTCAGATTCTCAATGGCGACATGACTGGGAATGTTGTAGATCTCAGTATGCCTGCTCTTCGTTACCTCCCCGAGCGTAAAATGCTCGGAGAGGTGGATAGATTTGTTGATACTTACTTGATTCATAACTTCAAAATACTAAATGTCATAATTGAATAAGTGAATAACTGAATAAGTTCTTGATTGTTTACGGCAGTTCAGAAACGAGTTTCTTGTAAATTCCGTACTTTACACTCTCGATGACACCGTCTTTCTTGAACCGGTCGAGAGCCCTTGAAGCGGTTGGCTGGGAACAGCCGAAACAGTCCATGAACTGCTGGGTCTTGAAATCGTCGGGCAGTTTTCGGAAGCACTCATCGTAGCGGGTAGAACGGCGGCGTACCACGAACTCCTTGTTCTGGTCTGCAAAGTAGTTGAAGGCCATCTCGCCGAAGAAGAACTGCTGGCACTTGTACTGAATCTCCATCGCCAGACGGCAGAGCCGCTTGTCGGTATCATCCATCGTCAGCGTCTTACTTTCCTGCCACTCATCCCAATGCCGCATCAGAATGAAAGGCAAAGAAACGCCGATGCCGTAATACGGAATACGCTTCAAAAGTGTCCGGTCTGCCTTGTCGCCGTTGAACTCCGCAATGTTCAGACGTGTCGACTGCCAGTCGTAGGTCTCGTCGTTTAGCGGTTCGATGGGCAGTTCGCCCTCCACCTTGTCGAGACGGTAGGCCCAAGTCTTCAGGGTCTCGTTGGCTTCGGGATCCACCTTCTGATGGCGGCCGGCTTTGCCCTTGTCTGGCATGGGAATCACGGCAAGACGGGTTGACATACCCGTTCCGAAGTTCCGCTGATTCACCTTACGATGCAGGGCATAGGGCGTGCCGGTGTAAATGAAGTTCCAGAACACGTTGAACATGCCCGTGATCGACTCCTGATTGGCATACATCTGACCGTCCTGCTCGTTGTGGAAAGCCTTCAACTCCAGCACCTCGCGATCCTTCCAGTTGCCACCTTTATTATTCTTGGTGACGTTGTCGAGCTCGGAGTCGAACGAGAACATGTGGAGGTTCATCGGCTGTCCCTGCACCGTCTCGACGGCTGCCAGCATGTGACGGATAAACTCACCCGTCGCTGTGCGGGCTGGGTGAACACGGATGCCGACGACTGGCTTTTTCAGGGCGTCGCCCTTCTGTGCCTTGGTTGAGGTGGTGCGCTCCGTACGTCCGTCCTTGTAGCGGTTCACGGCGTCGATGAGTCCCTGGTCTGACTGGATCATCGGGTCTGCAATCTTAAAGTAAAACTTCTCAATCACATTCTTTCCCGCTCCTGGGTCACCGATGATAAAGATGCAATAGTTCAGGCGTCTGACAATTTCGGGCTCATACCAGAAATGATAGTAAGCCCTTGTCATCAATGTCCCAAACAGTGCCGCACTCGAGAAAAGCACCGCAGGCATCTTATGCGGATGCACATTCATGAACAGTTCCTTCATACAAGGATAATACTCAGCCATCTCCTGCAGTTCCTCCGCCCACTTATCCAGTGGCAACATAGCATAGATGTCGGTATCTTTTTCCCCTCCTAAGTTAGGAGGGGTGCCGTCAGGCGGGGTGGTCTGAACCGCCTCCTTCACACCAACCTTCCCAAGTGCCTCGCTGAGTTTCTTCGGCATGCTCTTAAACATCTTATACTCCCGGGCACTCTTCACCGTTGCCGCCACATCCTCATTCCGTTCCTTGGCGATATCTGCTACGAAAGGCACCTCGCGCAGGATCCTCTCGATGAGAACGGGGTCGTTGTCGGTGATGTAGCGCAGATGGTCAGCCAGACAGAGCGATGTTCGGTGCCTGTCGCCAGGCTCCACTTTCTTCCCGTCGAACCATGCCTCCACGATTTTTCCGTAAGGCACGCCGTGATAGGTATCTTCTTCCCCTCCTGAGTTAGGAGGGGTGCCGTCAGGCGGGGTGGTCTGATCCGCCTCAATATTCCCCTGCTCAGACCCCCTCTGTCTCCCCCTACTCAGGGGGAGAATTCTGCCGCTGAGCGTAGGCTGAGAATGACCGCTGCGATACTCGTCATTGTACTTCTCGCCAAACGATTTGTCTTCATACGTAAACAGTTTTTCTTCGTTAATACTAATGATATCCTCTGCCGTGGTCATAAAAGCACCGCGACTGGCATCCTTGCACGACTCGTCGAGTTGCAAGCCCAGCTTTGCCGAGAAGTCCAGCTGGTTGTCGATGAGGTTGCCGATGCCAACATCCGCCGTGAACACCACTTTCAGGCCGTAACCCGATGGTGTGACGAAAACAAGGACAATCCTTGCCTTATCCTTATCCGACAGCTTCCCGTAGGCCTCAGCCCAAATCTCGCGCAGCCTTTCCCCTCCTGAGTTAGGAGGGGTAGGGGTGGTCTGAACACCCGCATTTCCAGCGTTCAGACCCCTCCTAACCTCCCCTAACTTAGGGGAGGAACCCTCGGTCTGATCCGCCTCAATTACATGGTCGTAGTCGGCCACCACCAGTCCGTTCAAACAGACGTGACTCTGAACGCGCCAGCACCCCTTCACCGTCCGTTTCTCACCGGTCTTCTTGTTCTCCACATCTTTCTCCGATTCCTCGAAGGTACCGATGAAAACCATCAGCGGCAGCAGTTTCTTCTTCCGGTCGTAGAGGGCCTTGTCGCCATTGGCCAGGGCAGCCCGTGCCTCGCTGACCAGCTGGGCAGTCCGGGGCGCCCTTACCAGCGCCCAGAACTGCTCCGAATTGATTACCCTTGTGGGCAAATGGAATCTTGATTGATTACAAAACATTTGTCAATCTCGCTTGTTAGACTGTACAGCTCTCTCCTTACTTCCAATAATCCTTTTGCCTCGAAGGTCAGGTAGGCCATGACCTTCTTCTTGTCTTTAACAAAGCAGACCTTCAGGCTGTCCTTGTTGATCAGATACTCGCCTTCCGGCAAGGTTGGTTCCTCGATCTGAATGTCCTTCGTCAGCTTGGCCAGTTCCTTCTGGAAGAAGGCTGCCTTGTCCTCCACGTCGGCAGGGCATTTCAGTTCAATACAAGTCAAGGGATTCTTGCCAGTCGTAGCATAACGCTTCGAACGGCCGACCTTCTTGACGTCTTTCTGTGAGGGCTCTCCCTTCTCCTGTGGTGTCACCTCGATAGAGTCATCATCAAACACCCTGGTATTCGACTTGAAACTCTTCACGCACTTTTTTCGTCCGCTCGGCATCCCGACCGTAGTTGACCGCCTAGTCCAGCAAAGTATGACACAAGTCTTGCAGCCGCTGTATGAGCCTCAATTCAGTAATTACAGTTTTGGTTTTCGTCCTCATCGTGGTGCTCACCAAGCCCTGCGA
>JAFRQC010000078.1 GCA_017428805.1 Prevotella sp.
CAAGATAAATTGCATAGAAATATGAAAGTAATGAAATTCGGCGGAACGTCCGTAGGTTCCGTAAAAAGCATTTTGAGCTTAAAAGAAATTGTGGAGGCAGAGGCTCGGACGCAACCTGTCATTGTAGTAGTAAGCGCACTCGACGGCATCACTGACAAACTGATTGCCACGTCGCAGATGGCCAAACAGGGCGACGAGCACTATCGCGATGAATTCGACGCGATGGTAAAGCGCCACCATCAGATGATTGATACAATCATCACCGACGACAAAAAGCGCGTAGACTTATTTAATAATGTAGATCAGCTCTTCGATCAGTTGAAGAGCATATTCTACGGTGTTTATCTCATTCACGACCTCTCGAAGAAGACGGAGGACACGATTGTCAGTTATGGTGAGCGCTTGAGTTCGCACATTGTGGCTGCAATGGTGAAAAACGGCATCCGTATGAACAGCCGCGACTTTATCCGCACGGAAAAGAAGATGGGCAAGCATGTGATTGATGCTGATCTTACAACCCAGCTGGTGAAGGAAACCTTCAAGGAACTGAACGAAAAGACCATTTACGTGGTACCTGGATTCATCGCCAGAGACCGTGACACCCATGAGACGACCAACCTGGGTCGTGGTGGCTCTGACTACACAGCTTCCATCCTGGCTGCTGTGCTCAACGCAGAAGTTCTGGAGATTTGGACTGATGTAGATGGTTTCATGACAGCCGACCCCAAAGTCATCAAGAGCGCTTATACCATTAATGAACTCTCATACGTAGAGGCGATGGAACTTTGCAACTTCGGCGCGAAGGTTATCTACCCGCCGACCATCTATCCCGTCTGCGTCAAGAATATACCTATTAAAGTAAAAAATACCTTCAATCCCGAGCATCCGGGTACGCTCATCAAGGAAACGATTGATGACGACAACAAACCCATCAAGGGTATCTCAAGTATCAAGGGCACAACCTTGATTACAGTGACAGGTCTTTCGATGGTGGGTGTGATTGGTGTGAACCGTCGTATCTTCACCACACTGGCCAACAAGGGCATCTCTGTGTTTATGGTGTCTCAGGCTTCATCTGAGAACTCCACCTCTATCGGTGTACGTGACGAGGATGCTGATGCAGCAGCAGAGGCTCTGAACGCTGAGTTTGCCAAGGAGATTGAAACTGGCGCTATGTATCCCATGCAAGTGGAGAGCGGATTGGCAACTATCGCCATCGTGGGTGAGAACATGAAGCAGACACCAGGTATCGCAGGAAAGCTCTTTGGTACGCTGGGCCGCTCAGGTATCTCGGTGATTGCCTGTGCCCAGGGTGCTTCTGAGACGAACATTTCATTCGTAGTCGACGGACGTTTCCTCCGCAAGTCGCTCAACGTACTCCACGACTCGTTCTTCCTTTCTGAATACAAAGTGCTCAATCTCTTTATCTGCGGTATCGGTACTGTGGGCGGCATGCTCCTGGAGCAGATCCGTACCCAGCAGCAATTCCTGATGCAGTCTCGTCGTCTGAAGCTGAACGTGGTGGGCATCTCTGACGTTGACAACTTTGTGCTCGACCGCGATGGCATCGACCTCGACAATTATGAGAAGATCCTGCGTACCGGCTTCCCCGCCAACACAGAGCACATGAAGGAGGAGATTGTGAAGATGAATATCTTCAACTCTGTATTTGTTGACTGTACCGCCAGCCGTCAGATAGCTATGCTTTATCAGACGTTCCTGGAGCACAATATTTCAGTGGTGGCAGCCAATAAGATCGCAGCCTCCAGCGATTACGACAGTTACCTGAAGCTGAAGCAGACGGCCCGTGACCGTGGTGTCTGGTTCCGCTATGAGACCAACGTTGGTGCAGGTCTGCCTATTATCGGCACTATCAACGACCTGTGCAACTCTGGTGATAAGATCCTGAAGATTGAGGCCATCCTCTCTGGTACGCTGAACTTCATCTTCAACGAGATTGCTGCCGACGTGCCCTTCTCTGAGACCGTCCGTCGAGCTAAGGAACAGCGTTACTCTGAGCCAGACCCACGTATTGACCTGAGTGGTACGGATGTGATCCGCAAACTCGTCATCCTCACCCGTGAAGCAGGTTATAAGGTGGAACAGGACGATGTAGAGAAGCATCTCTTCGTGCCCAACGACTACTTCGAGGGAAGTCTTGATGACTTCTGGAAGCGTCTGCCCGAGCTCGATGCCGACTTCGAGGCTCGTCGCCAGAAGCTGGAGGCCGAGAACAAGCGTTGGCGCTTCGTGGCAACGATGGAGAACGGCAAGACGAATGTCGCCCTCAAGGAGGTGCCTTACGGCCATCCTTTCTACGGTCTGGAAGGTTCCAACAACATCGTACTGCTGACCACCGAGCGCTATAAGGAGTATCCTATGCTGATTCAGGGCTATGGCGCAGGTGCAGCTGTGACTGCCGCTGGTGTCTTCGCAAATATTATGTCAATCGCCAATATTTAGTTTATGAAGCATATCATCATACTTGGTGATGGCATGGCAGATCTTCCCGTCGAGCGACTCGGTGGGAAGACCTTATTGCAATATGCCCATAAGCCTATGATGGACCAGTTGGCCCGTGAAGGTCGCTGTGGCAGGCTTATCACCGTGCCAGAGGGTTTTCCTCCTGGATCGGAAGTGGCCAATACAGCCATCCTCGGTTATGACCTGAATAAGGTTTATGAGGGGCGCGGTCCTTTGGAAGCAGCCAGCATCGGCTATGAGATGGCTGATGACGACTTTGCCATCCGCTGCAACATCATTACTCTCGCTGACGGCAAGATCATCACCCATAACGGCGGCAATCTGGAAACGGAAGATGCCCGTGTGTTGATTGACTATCTGAACGAAAAGCTGGCTAAGCCTATCAACGAACGTGAGGGTTGTGAGCGTGTGAAGTTCATCACAGGCATCCAGTACCGTCATCTGCTGGTCATCAAAGGTGGCAGCAAGCATATCATCTGCGCCCCACCCCACGACCATCCAAATGAAGAATGGCGCGAACTGCTGGTAAAGGCAGAGGACAAAGCCCCTATAGAAGCAGGACGCTTGTCGGCTCAGCAGACTGCCGACCTCATCAACGAGATGATTCTGAAATCGCAGGACTTGCTGGCCAAGCATCCTTTCAACCTCGCAAGAGCCCAGAAAGGCGAGCGTCAGGCAAACAGCATCTGGCCTTGGAGCGGAGGTTACCGTCCTTCGATGGAAACGCTGATGCAGCAGTATCCGCAGGTAAAAAGCGGCACAGTCATATCTGCCGTAGACCTCATTCGCGGTATCGGCCACTATGCAGGACTGAAGATTGTTGAGGTTCCAGGTGCCACAGGACTGGCCAACACCAACTACGAAGGAAAGGCTCAGGCAGCCATCGAGGCATTGAAGCATGATGATTTCGTATTCGTTCATGTGGAAGCAAGCGATGAAGCTGGTCACGACGGAGATTTGGATCTGAAGCTCAAGACCATCGAGTATCTCGACCAACGCCTCATCGCCCCTATATATAAAGAGGTGGAGGCGTGGGATGAGCCTGTATGTATCGCAGTACTGCCTGATCACCTCACACCTGTAGAGCAGCGTATCCACGTCGGACAGCCTGTACCGTTCCTTATCTGGTATCGCGGCATCCCTGCAGACGAGGTTCAGCAATACGATGAAGTAAGTTGTGTATCAGGCGCTTACGGTCTTCTGAAGCTCGACGAGTTTATGCACACTCTTATGAATATTCAATAGTAAATCATAAAATTAAATGAGATATTACAGTACCAACGGAAATGCTCCCATCGCCGACCTTCATAAAGCCGTCGTCAAGGGACTGGCAGAAGATCGCGGTCTCTATATGCCAGAGAAGATCAAACAACTGCCGAAGGATTTCTTCGACAACATCGACAAGATGTCCTTTCAAGAGATTGCCTATACCGTCGCCGATGCTTTCTTCGGCGAAGATGTCGAAGCAGATGCCCTGAAGAAGATTGTCTACGACACGCTCTCCTTCGACTGTCCAGTCGTGAAAGTCAAGGACGACATCTACACGCTGGAACTCTTTCACGGCCCTACCCTCGCCTTCAAGGATGTGGGTGCCCGTTTTATGGCGCGTCTCCTGCAGTATTTCATCCGTCAGGAAAACGGAAAGGGGCAGGTAAACGTCCTTGTGGCCACCTCTGGCGATACTGGTTCTGCCGTAGCCAACGGATTCCTCGGCGTAGACGGTATCCACGTCTATGTGCTCTATCCGAAAGGAAAGGTCAGCCCCATCCAGGAGTGCCAGTTTACGACCCTCGGCAAGAATATCACCGCTATCGAGGTGGATGGTGTCTTCGACGACTGTCAGGCACTTGTTAAGAATGCCTTTATGGATGCAGAACTCAACCAGCACATGAAGCTTACTTCCGCCAACTCCATCAATGTCGCCCGTTTCCTGCCACAGGCTTTCTACTATTTCAATGCCTATGCAAGGATGAAGGCATTGGGCAAGGCTGACAATCTCGTGATGTGTGTGCCCTCTGGCAACTTCGGCAATATCTGCGCAGCCCTCTTCGGTCATGAGATGGGACTTCCCATCGCACGTTTCATTGCCGCCAATAACGCCAACGACATCTTCTACAACTACCTCCAGACAGGCCGTTATGAGCCGAAGCCTTCCAAGCAGACGCTTGCCAATGCGATGGATGTGGGCGATCCTTCCAACTTCGCCCGTATCTACGACCTCTACGGCAAGAGCCACGAACGTATCAGCAGCCTTATCGGAGGTGCCACCTATAGCGATGAGCAGATCCGTCAGACTATGCGCCAATGCTACGAAGAGACAGGCTATATCCTCGATCCTCACGGTGCCTGCGGATATCAGGCCCTTGCCGATGGTTTGAAGCCTGGCGAAGTCGGTGTGTTCTGCGAGACGGCCCATCCCGCTAAGTTCAAGGAGAAAGTTGACGATATCCTCGGCATCGACGTCGACATCCCTGCCCGTCTCCGAGCCTTCATGCAAGGTCAGAAGCAGAGCGTCCCTATGACTAAGGACTTTGCAGACTTCAAGCAATATCTGATGAATCAGTAATCTTTTTTGCAACGGACTACACGACTACAGGACTTTTCCGATTTCATTAAGTCCTTAAGTCGTGTAGTCCGTTGCTAATTATAAGGAATCCAATCGATCACTATATAGTTCTCTGGCTTCCTCGCCTCGTTCATCATCCGTCATATCCACCTTCGGATGGACCTCGATATCTTCAAGATTGAAGCCGATGCGGTTCAGATTTTGATTGGTGTAAGTGAGTTGCGCGCCAAAGAGACAGATGGCCCAAGAAATCTGCACCCATAGCATAAACAACGGCAAGGCCGCAAACGAACCGTAGATGGCGTTGTAGCCCGTCACCCATATCTGCGAGTGGATATAAGCAATCTGCAACAAGTGCATCGCGATACCCGCAAGTATACCTGGTATGATGGCACATGAGAAGCGGACCTTTGTATTGGGCATATAGACATAGAGGAAGATGAAGAGCAGCGACATCAACATAAACGGGAAAAAGCTGAACAATTTGTGGACGATTGGCTCCAGGATGACGAAATCATCCATCTTGTCGGCCACCGTCTCCATAAAGATGGAAAGACCTGTGGAGATGACGATGATGATGGGAAACAGGAAGAACATGGCCAGATAGTTGGCAAACGAGCGGAGGATGGGGCGCGAATTGTTCACCTGCCAGATCTGGTTAAACGTCTCCTCGACATTGTTGACCAGCATCAGGACGGTATAGAGCATAAAGATCAGTCCCACGCCGAGGAAGATGCCGCTCTTGGTATGTATCAGATAGCTGTTGACGAAACTGACGATTGCATCAGCCACCTGCGGCTGGGAAGCAAGCAACTCGCGGAACCACATCTCTATATATTTGTTATAGCCGAAGCCCCTTGCGATGGCAAACACCACAGCGAGCATGGGCACAATGGCCAGCAGCGTAGAGTAAGTCAATGCCGACGCCTGTGTCATCACCCGCTTCTCGGTAAAGAAACGGATGGTTAGGTATAACTTATGATAAATCCTGCGCATTCGTCACAAAAGGAATCTTCGTTATATTCATCTCTGTAATTTGGCAACAAAGTTACGACAAATCCCCGATAACTCCAAATATTCTGGAAGAATTCTTATTGTCGCCCCGTTGAGCGCGAATTTAGAAAAACACACAATCTGAGCATACAAAGCCTTACAGATGTAATATTTTTTCAATTCCCATTATTCCGATTTTGCACATTTTGTATCTGTTTGATTTTCAAAGCATTACGAATACCTAGATTTTCATACCTATAAACTCGGACTTTAATGCCTGTAAAGTCCAGGTTTAATGCCTATAAAGTCCGACTTTCTACGGCAGTTTCTCCAAGTTTAATCCAACTATTCTCGAAATGTAAAATCTTTTTTATTTTTTCAACTCTAAAAGGCATCTTGGTCATATTTACCACCTTGATGACTCAAGCTACGACAACACAAAAATGCTGCATTCTGAGAAGCATTTGCGCAATTTCTGATGAAAATGAGAGAGGAAAGCGGGCCAAAGGGAAGGAAAAATGCAAAAAATGAAAAAAAAATCCAATAATATTTCGGTATCTCGCTGAAAAACAGTAACTTTGCAGTCCGAAATTGAAAATTTCAACAGTTACACATTATTAATATATAGAAAGAACAACAAGATGACAAAGGCAGAAATCATCAATCAGATCGCCGAGCAGACGGGTGTCGCCAAGAAAGATGTGGCCACCACCGTCGAGGCTTTCATGGAGACTATCCGCATCAGTCTTGCAGAGAACAAGGAGGCCGTCTACCTGCGCGGCTTTGGCACCTTCGGCATCAAGCACCGTGCCAAGAAGACCGCCCGTAACATTTCCAAGAACACAACCATGATGCTCGAGGCGCGTGACATCCCCTCGTTCAAGCCGGCCAAGAACTTCATGGAGAAGATGCTTTAAACGCGAAAAATCACAATTAGGATTCATTTAAAAATAAACAATTATGCCAAACGGAAAAAAGAAGAAGGGCCACAAGATGGCAACCCACAAGCGTAAGAAGAGACTGCGCAAGAATCGTCA
This sequence comes from Prevotella sp., assembly GCA_017428805.1. Next base: position 7,081 of record JAFRQC010000078.1, read on the forward strand.
CAAGAGCAAGTAATCGCTTGCCGTGACTGCAAAGGAAATGAAAGGAGTGTGTATGCTAATCCCCAGGGATAGCAACGCACCCTTTTGAATTTTTAAGACAACCCAACAAAGATATGACAAGTGAAGTAATTATTGATGTCCAGCCGAAAGACATCTCGATTGCGCTGCTTGAGGACAAACAGCTGGTGGAATACCAGCAGGAGCAGCGCACTGAGTCGTTCTCGGTCGGCAACATCTATGTGGCAAAGGTTAAGAAACTGATGCCCGGCCTGAATGCCTGCTTCGTCGATGTCGGCGCGGAACGCGTAGCCTTCCTGCACTATCTGGACCTGGGAAGTCAGTTTTATTCTTTTGAGAAATACCTGAAACAGGTAGTCAGCGACCGGAAGAAGCTCTACCCCATCCAGAAGGCTCACATCCAGCCGGAACTGAAGAAAGACGGCAGCATTGCCAACACGTTGAAAGTAGGACAGGAAATCCTTGTCCAGATCGTCAAGGAACCCATCAACACCAAGGGTCCGCGCCTCACTTGCGAACTGAGTTTCGCTGGGCGCTATCTGGTGCTGATACCTTTCGACGACAATGTTTCCGTCTCGACGAAGATCAAGCGCGGCGAGGAGCGAAGCCGTCTGAAACAGCTGATTCAGAGTATCAAACCGAAGAACTTCGGTGTCATCGTCCGCACGGTGGCCGAGGGCAAGCGCGCAGCAGAGCTCGACGCAGAGCTGAAAGTGCTGCTCAAGCGCTGGGAAGACACGATTACGAAGGTGCAGAAGACGACAGACCGTCCGAAACTCTGCTTTGAGGAGGAAAGCAGGGCTGTGGCATTGCTTCGTGATCTCTTCAATCCCACCTACGACGCCATCAACGTCAACGACGCCCAGATCTTCGATGAGATCAAGAACTATCTGGAGATCATTGCCCCAGAGAAAAAAGAAATTGTCAAGCTTTACAAGGGCACAGTGCCCATCTTCGACAATTTCAACGTCACCAAACAGCTGAAATCCGGCTTTGGAAAGACCGTCAACTACAAGCACGGCGCTTATCTCATCATCGAGCACACCGAGGCGATGCACGTCGTCGATGTGAACAGCGGCACTCGCATCAAGAAGGAGAACGACCAGGAGGCCAACGCCTTGGAGACCAATCTCGGCGCTGCCGACGAACTGGCCCGCCAGTTGAGACTCCGCGACATGGGCGGCATCATCATCGTAGACTTCATCGATATGAAGCTGCCAGAGGACCGTCAGATGCTCTATGAGCGGATGTGCAAGAACATGCAGAAGGATCGTGCCAAGCACAACATCCTGCCGCTGTCGAAGTTCGGACTGATGCAGATTACCCGTCAGAGGGTGCGTCCGGCTATGAGCGTGAACGTTGAAGAGGTCTGCCCCACCTGTTTCGGAAAAGGAACCATCAAGTCGAGTTTCCTCTTTACGGATACTCTAGAGAATAAAATTGACAATCTGGTCAACAAGATCGGTATCAAGAAGTTCTACCTCCACGTACATCCCTACGTGGCTGCCTACATCAACAAGGGCGTATTCAGCATGAAGCTGCAATGGCAAATGAAATACGGACTTGGCGTCCGTGTGATCCCCTCGCAGAAATTAGCCTTCCTACAGTACGAGTTCTACGACGAAAACAAGCAGTTCATCGACATGCAGGAAGAGATTGAAACGAAATGACCTGTAACTGAAAAAGACTATGCTGACACTGAAGATCCTGTTTTGGGCCACGCTGCTCATCGTGTTCTACACCTATATCGGTTACGGAATACTACTATACATCATCATCCGGCTGAAACGGCTGCTGAAGGGCTCTCCCCTTCAGCCAGCTATGCCGGCGGATGAAGACCTGCCCACGATGACGCTGATGATCTGTGCCTACAACGAGGAAGACGTTGTGGAAGAGAAAATGGCAAACACCTTGGCGCTCGACTATCCGAAGGACAAGTTCCGCATCATGTGGGTGACAGACGGAAGCAACGACCGCACCAACGAACTCCTGAAAGCCTATCCAGAGGTGGACATCGTGTTCAGTCCTGAGCGCAAAGGCAAGACTGCTGCACTGAAACATGGTCTCAGGGAACTGAAGACGCGTTATGTCGCCTTCACTGATGCCAACACCATGATTAACAGCGGTGCCCTCCAAGAGATTGCCCGACTGTTCAGCGATCCGATGGTGGGCTGTGTATCAGGCGAGAAACGGGTTGCCGCCCGAAAAGCTGGCGAGATGGCCGCTGAGGGCGAGGGACTCTATTGGAGATATGAGAGCACGCTGAAGCGCTGGGACAGCGAGTTGTACTCGGCTATGGGTGCTGCCGGCGAACTCTATGCCATTGATCCCAAGCTCTGTCGTGAGGTGCCTGACGAAGCCCTGCTCGATGATTTCATGCTGTCGATGTA
>JAFRQC010000002.1 GCA_017428805.1 Prevotella sp.
AAGTATTGATGTAAACCCTATTTATGACTAACGTAAAGTCGAGTCAACGTAAATTAACAATAAGTTTAACCCGGGTCAACCCTTATCATGAGTAAGACTCCAAGTAGTCAACAAAAATCGTTAAACTACAGGAAACCGATGTTTATGTCCGTTTAAAACGTTCGTTGACATTAGTCAACGCATTCTTCGACTTAAGTCAAAGAACCATTTGACTGGAGTCAACGAATCGTTTGACTCTATGTCAACAAGCAGGAAAGCAGTTTATTTGAAATCTTGGAGGAATTTTTCGATGAGACGGGGCACGGCGTAAGAGTCGAGCTCCGTTTCTTTTATCCAGATGTAGTCAGGGGGAAGGGAAGGTTTCTCTGGGACTTCCAAGAGGTAGAAATCGGCCAGGAGGATGCGGTGGGTAAGAACGTGCTTGACGTTCTGCTTGATCAACACCGCTCCTGCCGGAATGGTATCGACGAGCCAAGGCTCGTAGAGACCTTGCCAGATGTCGCCAGGGCCACGGCGATGGATGGCGGTCTCGCCGTTGCACCTAATATATATATAAATAAGGTGGCGCTCACGAACTTTGAGGGTCTTCTGTTTGACGGGGAGATCAGAGACAAGGTTAAATCGGAAGGCAGAGCAGGATTCTTGTAAGGGGCAAGTTGGACAATTTGGGGAGGAAGGAGTACACTGGATGGCACCGAAGTCCATAATGGCCTGGTTGTAGGCCGCAACTTGCGGCAATTGAAAATTGAAAATGGAAAATTGAAAATTATCTGATGGCAAGAGGGATTGGGCGAGGGCGGTGAAGGTCTTTTTGCCTTCGGTGGTGTTGATGGGGGTGTCGATGCCGAAGTGGCGGGCGAGGACACGATAGACGTTGCCATCGACGACGGCAGCGGGGAGGCCGAAGGCGATGCTCCCAATGGCGGCAGCGGTATAGTCGCCCACGCCCTTGAGCTTTCGGATTTCATCGAGGGTGTCAGGGAAATGGCCGAGGGCGACGATTTGCCTGGCAGCGTAGTGGAGGTTGCGGGCACGGCTGTAGTAGCCCAGACCCTGCCACTCGCGCAGCACCTCGTCTTCCGTAGCTGCGGCGAGGGCCTCAACCGTCGGCCAGCGGCGCATGAAGCGCTCCCAGTAGTCCCAACCTTGCTTAACCTGCGTCTGCTGGAGGATGATCTCTGAGAGCCAAATGGCGTAAGGGTCGCGGGTCTGCCGCCAAGGCAGGTCGCGACCGTTCTCACGAAACCAAACTAAAAGCGTTAAGGCGAAATCGCTCATATCTTTATTGGGAGTTAAAGAAGTTAGAGGAAGTTAAAGAAGTTAAAGGACAATAGTCATAAACTTGAATAAAAGAAGTTAAAGGACAATACTTTAGATCACGTCATCTTTCATCGCAACATTATTGACTATGGCCTTGCAATAGGAATTAAGGAACTTGCTGGTCTCTTCTATACTTTGATGTAATTGTTCAAATTCACCTTCGAGCAGATAGCCTAAATCCCGTGAGAGGATATGATAATCCCTACATTCTTCCAAACTACCTTGAGAAATATTAAAGAAACGGAGTTTATCTGCTTTACTCAATTTCTTATATCCCTCAGCTATATTGGCTTCTATGGATACTGCGGCTCGACGGAATTGAGATGTTAGCCCGAATTTCTCGTCTTCAGGAAAGTGACGGGTCACCCTGTAAGTCAAAAGCACAAAAGTATGTGCCTTCTGCCAAGCCAAGACATTCTCAAAACTATATGTCAACGTATCACCCATATTCTGCACTTCTACTATTGTCCTTTAACTTCCTCTAACTTCTTTAACTTCTTTAACTCCCTCATTCTTAATTACAATTTCCCTTGTTCGCCGAGGTAGGAGTCCTTGAAGCCGAGGAAGTAGAGCACGCCGTCGAGGCCAATGGTATTGATGCTCTGCTTGGCGTTGGCGACGACACGGGGCTTGGCATGGAAGGCGATGCCGAGGCCGGCTTCGGAGATCATCGGCAGGTCGTTGGCACCATCGCCCACGGCAATGGTCTGGGCGAGGTTCACCTTCTCCACCTGGGCGATGAGCTTCAGGAGTTCTGCCTTGCGATGGCCATCGACGATCTCGCCGACATAACGGCCCGTGAGCTTACCGTCCTCACCGATCTCGAGTTCATTGGCATAGACATAGTCGATGCCATAGCGCCGCTGGAGATATTCGCCGAAATAGGTGAATCCGCCGGAGAGGATGGCAATCTTATAACCACAACGCTTCAATATCGTCATCAGACGATCGACACCCTCGGTGATGGGCAGGTTTTCGGCAATCTCCTGCATCACACTCACATCGAGTCCCTTCAGCAATGCCACGCGACGTGTAAAGCTCTCCTTGAAGTCGATCTCGCCACGCATAGCACTCTCGGTGATGGCCCGCACTTGAGCCCCTACCCCATTGCGCTCTGCCAGCTCGTCGATGCACTCCGTCTGTATCAGCGTGGAGTCCATATCGAAACAGATGAGACGGCGCATGCGACGGAACATATCGTCGCGCTGGAAGGAGAAGTCTATCTCCATTTCCGACGACAGTTTCATGAGCTTCGACTGCATCTCCTGACGGTTGGTAGGCTCACCACGCAGGGAGAACTGGATGCAGGCACGGGTGTGCTTGGTGGGGTTCTTGATGCTCTTACGTCCCGTGAGGCGCAGGATGGAGTCGATGTTCAGTCCCTGGTCTGCGAGGATGCGCGTGGCGCCCTCTATCTGACGCGCCTCCAACTGACGGCCCATCACCATGAGGATGTAACGGTTCTTGCCCTGATGGCCCACCCAGTCTTCATACTCATCGTCGCTAATGGGTGAGAAACCGATCTGCACACCGAGTTCCGTGGCCTTGAAGAGCAGTTCCTTCATCACCTGTCCGGAGTTGGACTCATTCATACGAATGAGGATGCCTAATGACAATGTGGAATGGATGTCAGCCTGGCCGATGTCGAGGATCTGGGCGTCGTAACGGGCGAGGATGCCCATAATAGAAGCGGTGAGGCCCGGACGGTCCTGTCCGGTAATCCTCACCAGAATCTGTTCAAATTTGTTGTCTGATTCCATATTTTAAATAACGTGTAATCCTAAGAACACCATCAGTCCGTTCATGAGTATCCAGAAGATAGCGAACGGCATGGTCTTACGCATGATGTCACCGTCCTGACCCTCCATATCGCAGGCAGCAGTAGCGATGGCGATACTCTGCGGCGATAGCAGCTTACCACCCTCAGAACCGGCACAGTTGGCAGCGGCGAGCCAGTTGGTCTCGCTACCTGTGACGCCGAAGAACGTGCCCTGGTTCACGAGGCCGAGGTCGGCAGCAGCCGTAGCCTGCAGCTTACCGAAGAGGATGTTGGCATTGGTGGCAGAACCCGTGACGAAGGTACCGATCGAACCGATCAGCGGTGCGAAGAACGGGAAGGCTGCGCCCGTGAGCAGCACGAGGCCCTTGGCGATGTCGTTGGTCATACCCGTGTTGTTCATCAGCATCGCCATTGCCACGAGACAGCAGATGGTGACGACGGTCTTCTGCAGGTTGATGGTGGTCTTGGCCAGCAGCGTCATCAGCTTGCCGAAGCTCATACCCTGGATGAGTCCGCCGATGACGGCACCAAGGAAGATCATCAGACCGGCATTGGAGAGCCAGCCGAACTTGAAGGTATTGCCGATGACGGGCAGGTCGAACTTGGTGACGAGCGTGCTGCCCAGCAGTTCGTTGATAGGCGGCACGATCTTGCTGGAGATAAGGATGAAGAAGATAATCAGGCCATAGACGCTCCAGGCCTTCAGGGTCTTTGCCAGGCCGAACTTCTTCTTCTCGACAATCACCTCGTCGGCAGGGTTCTCGTCGCGGATGAACAGTTTATTATAGATGAGCATCGCGATGATGGCAGCCACAGAACCGAGGATAGCGGGCGTCTCCGGGCCGATGAAGTGGGCGCAGCAGAACTGTACGACGATAGAGAAACAGCCCACGAACAGGGCGATGCAGATATTCTTCACAATCTTCGTGCGGTCGGTCATCATCAGGATGAGGAACGGCGTGATGAAGAACATCAGCGAGAGCTGCAGGATGATGAACGTAGCCACCTCGCAGAGCTCTTCGGGCGTAGCCACACCACTGGCAGCCACCTGATTGGCAAGTGTCGTGGCAGGCAGTCCGACAGCGCCGAAGCCCACAGCCACCGTATTTGCCACCAGACAGATCACGGCGGAGAACATCGGTTTGAAGCCCAGTCCGATGAGGATGGCAGCGGGGATGGCCACAGCCGTTCCGAAGCCTGCCATTCCTTCGAGCACACCGCCGAGGCCCCACGTCAGCAGGAGCACAAGCAGACCCTTGTCGGAGGTCATCTGGATGAACTGCGTCTTGATGGTCTCAATCTCCTTCGTCTCGCAAAGGATGTTGTAACTGAAGATGGCGCAGATGATGATCAGAATAATGGGGAAGCAGGCCTTGAGGAAGCCCTCGACGACAGACCAGATGGTGATGCCGACGATGCTGACACCGGCGAACTTCTCCGGCAGGATGCCCATCGCCGGAACGGCAAAGAGCGCCAGAAGGATGGTAACGATAAGAGTGATCACAGCACTCTTGTAGCCAGACACTTTGAAACCCATCATCAGAACGATGAGCAACACGATTGGGATAACAGAAATTAAAGCCGTCATAGGTTTTCAGTGAGTTTGTTATTATTACTATAAGTTTATTGTCACAGAATGAATTTGCGGTCAAATTTACGACTTTTCTGCCACATAGCCACAATAATTTAGTGAAAAATTCAAAAACGGGGGAAATCTTTCCTCTTTCCTCTTTCTACTTTCCACTTTTTTTCGTATATTTGCACCAAAGTAGTAACAAAAACCAAGCAACCTATGTTCAATCAGTTCTTATCCGATCTCAGACAATTCATGCCGTCTGAACGTATTTACACCGATGAGCTCCGCACCCTTGGATGGGGAACGGACGCCAGTTTCTACCGTCAGATTCCGAAAGTGGTCCTCCGCAGCGATGGCGAGGAGGAAATCTCGAAGATCGTACGTCTCTGTCAGAAGTATAAGCTACCGTTCACCTTCCGTGCCGCAGGTACCTCGCTGAGTGGTCAGAGTTGTACCGACAGCGTGCTTATCGTTGCCGGCAAGCATTGGGAGAAGTTTGAGTTAGGAGACTGGAGTCAGGAGTCAGGAGTCAGGAGTCCGAACACCATCAAGCTGCAGCCCGGAATCGTGGGGGCGAGGGTGAATCAGATCCTGAAGCCCTACGGCCGTGTGTTCCCACCCGATCCGGCCTCGATAGGGAGTGCGATGGTTGGCGGCATCGTCATCAACAACGCCTCTGGTATGAACTGCGGCGTGCACGCCAATAGCGACCGTATGATGGTCAGTGCCCGCATCATCCTCACCGACGGCACCGTGCTCGATACAGGCGACGAGGCGAGCAAAGAGGCCTTCCGCAAGAGTCATCCCGATTTCCTGAAAAAGATCGAGGCCCTGCGCGACAAGGTGCGTGCCGACAAGGATCTGGCAGAGCGCATCGCCAAGAAATACAGCATCAAGAACGTGACGGGTCTGAACCTCCGTCCGCTCATCGCCTACGACGATCCGTTCGACATCATCGCCCACTCGATGGTAGGCTCTGAGGGTACCCTCGCCTTCCTCTCCGAGGTGACGATGAAGACGCTGAAGGACTACCCGTACAAGGCCTCAGCGATGGTCTATTTCCATACGATGAAGGAGAGCTGCGAGGCCGTGGTGGCGATGAAGAAAATGAAGGCTGGCGAGGACGATTTGACCTATAGTGCTGAGAATCTGGTCGTCAAGTCGGCTGAGATGCTCGACTACAAGTCGCTCAGCTCAGTCGATGATCCCGTCTATCTGCAATATCAGAAGGATGTGGATGCCGGCAAGGTGGCAGGAGCTGATCCAGGCGACTACCACAACCTTACTGCCATCCTCACCGAGACGAAAGGCATCACCCACGAACAGCTGTTGGAGAAGATTGAGAAGATCAAGGAGTGTCTGAGCAAGTTCAGGCTCTATATCCCTGCGGAGTTCACGGAGGATCCTGCCGTCTATGGCAAGTACTGGGCCATCCGCTCAGGCATCTTCCCCTCAGTGGGCGGCACGCGTCCTGTGGGCACCTCGTGTCTCATCGAGGATGTCGCCTTCCCCATCGAGAGTCTGCCTGAGGCCACGGTGAAGCTGCAGAAACTCATTGCCGACCACGGCTACGACGATGCCTGCATCTACGGTCACGCCTTCGAAGGCAACTACCACTTCATCCTGAACCAGAGTTTCAAGAGCAAGGACGAGGTGGAGCGCTATGCCGATATGATGCGCGACGTGGCGAAGCTCGTGGTAGAGGGTTACGACGGTTCACTGAAGGCCGAACACGGCACAGGACGGAATATGGCACCCTTCGTGAAGTACGAGTGGCGCGACAAGGCCTACGAGGTGATGAAGGAACTGAAACAGATCTTCGACCCCGAGGGACTGCTGAATCAGGGCGTGATCTTCAACGACGATCCCGACTGCTTCATCAAGTGCCTGAAGCCGCTGCCCGTACTCGACTATGACTTCAAGAGTGTGCCTGACGGTGGTCACTACCTGATGGATCCCAAGCTCTCGACGGCGAAGGAAACCATCGAACAGGTGAAGCGTGCGAACAAGTGTATCGAGTGCGGCTTCTGCGAGGTGAACTGTATGTCGTGCGGCCTGACACTCTCGTCGAGGATGCGTATCGCCGTGCAGCGTGAGATCCGTGAACTGGAGGCTACGGGTGCCAACCCTGAAAGGGCTGCCAAGTTGCGCAAGCAGTATAAGTATTATGGCGACCAGACCTGTGCCACAGACGGCCTCTGCTCCACCTCATGTCCGATGAAGATTAACACTGGCGAACTCACACATCTCATCCGCCAGCTCGACATGAACAACAATACACTGGGTTATCAGGTCGGTGAGTTTGCTGCGAACCACATGGCAGGCATCAAGTCTGGCCTGCGTGTCGTTCTCGACGTGGCTCACATGGCCCATGTCACCCTCGGGCCGAAGCTGATGACCACCGTCTGCCGCACGATGAACAAGATGGGTCTGCCCCTCTGGACCACAGCGATGCCGCGTAAGAAGCGCCAGCCGAAGAAGTCTGACCTCACGCAGTTCATCATCGAGAAGTCCATTCCACAGAAAGAGGAAGAGCACTCACCGCTGAAGGTCGTTTACTTCCCCAGCTGTATCAACCAAACGATGGGCCAGCCGAAGGACGGTCCGATGAAACACGCCCTCGTCGACGAGGTCATCCAGCTGATGGCGAAGGCAGGCTACGAGGTAATCTTCCCAGAAGGAATGGATCGGATGTGCTGCGGACAAATCTGGGAGTCGAAAGGTATGCTCGACATCGCAGACCGTAAGAGTGCCGAACTGGAGCAGGCCCTGTGGGAGGCGTCGGAACACGGCAAGTATCCGGTGCTCTGTGCCCAGAGTCCGTGTCTGCACCGTATGCGGAAGGTGATGAAGAAGATGAAGCTCTACGAGCCGGCAGAGTTCATTATGACCTATCTCGTGGACCGTCTCGACTTCCATCCTACGGATAAGCGCATCGCCCTACACCTGACCTGCTCAACGCGGCAGATGGGCGTCGACAAGGATATGATTGCCCTGGCGAAACTGTGTTCTACGAATGTCTTCCTGCCTGAGGGTGTGGGCTGCTGCGGCTTTGCCGGAGACCGCGGTTTCACCTTCCCGGAACTGAACAAGTATGGTCTCAGGAAGCTGCGTCCGCAGATCGAGGCGAACCAGATAGAGGTGGGCTACTCGAATAGCCGTACCTGTGAGATCGGTCTTGAGACGAACACAGGCATCCCCTATATGAACATCGTCTATCTGGTGAACATCTGCACCACGGCGAAGAAGTAATAGAGGCGGATCAGACCACCCCTACCCCCTCCCGCTCGGCTTTGCCGCTTGCTACCGAAGGGACGCAAGAACTCAGGAGGGGAAAGCGGTGGGTTGGAAGATCTTCAGACCATACTCAGCACCAGCGGCATAGATGTACTCCATGATGTCGCTGGTGTCGTGTTCATAGGTGATGGCATCCTGCGCCTTCAGCCAGAAGATGAACTCCAGGCAACAGCCTGTGGCCTGAGGTGTCTCGGCCTGCTTCACCAGACACGGACGGCTGTCGATGGTCTTCGGGTGCTGGGAGAGCCACTGCTCGATGTCGTGGCGGAAGCGCGTGATGTTCGTCGTGACCAGAGGGCGTTTATCCGGAGAATCCGGCGCCTCCGGGTTCTCCGTCACAATCGAGCTATAGTCATAATACACCCTCCTCACCTGTTTGCGTCCTTCGTTCTCCATCATCCCCTGCCAGTTCTGAAAGGAGCCGTCGACGAGCGACTGCGGACTCAGTGTGACAACTGTATTGTCGAAGTTTCGCACCTTCACCATTGTCAGCGCAATCTCCTCCACCTTACCGTTGGCACCAGCCGAGGGTACGGTGATCCAATCACCGATGTGCAACATATCGTTGGACGTCAGACGGATGCCGGCCACCAGTCCTTTGATGGTGTCCTGGAAGGCGAGCATGAGGATGGCCGAGGCAGCACCCAGACCGGCAAAGAGCGTCGCAGGGTTCTTGTTGATGATGATGGCGACGACCACGATGACGCTGATAAAGATCATCAGGATTTTCAAAACTCCACAAATACTGTACAGATACTGCTGCTTCGACGAACGCTGGCCGTTCTCCAATAGTTTAAAGGAGTCGATGAACACGATGACGGTACGCACCATCATCACGGTGAAGTAGATGGCCGTAAGCCGTCCGACGATATCCTCTACCTTCGGATATTCAAAGAACACCAACGGCAACAGCAGCCAGATGACGATGGCCGGGATGATATGACAGGCCGACAACAGCACCCGACGGCTGAAGATGACATCGTCCCACTTCGCCTCCGTCTTGCTGGTGATCTTCAACAGCACAGGCACGACAAACGTCCGGCAGAGCCACCCTGCCAGCCACGCCAGTATAAACGCCAGCACCACCAGAATGGCATATCTCACCGCAGGCACATAATCCCCTGGCAGTCCCATCCAGCCGATCAGACTCTCTATCATTGTTTTTATCTTTTCCATACTCTTTCTTTTTGTTTAGGGTTTACACATCGCCTCACAGACTTTGTCCTGGAAGTTACGCCCGTCGGCATTCTTCATCACACCCTGGTTGATGATGCAGAAAGCCAGCAGATGATTGTTGGCCGACCTGCAATAGCCCGCCAGCGACGAGACACCTGACACCGTACCCGTCTTCGCGTGCACATTCTCAAACGCAAAACCCTTCGTCATACGTTTCTTCAACGTGCCATCTACACCTGCCACGGGGAGTGCAGGATAGAGCGCAGCCATCACGTCGCGCTTTAGATAGGCATAGCGTAGCAGACGGACCATCAGTTCCGGCGTCACGTAATTATACAACGACAGTCCGCTGCCGTCGGCGATACGATACTGTACGCCTGAGACGCCTGCCCTCGTCAACAGCTGTTTGATCAGCTGACGGGCGTGTGCCGCCTCTGCCGGACGCTTGCCGGTGGATGCTGCAATCTGGTAGAACATCGACTCGGCGTAGAGGTTGTCGCTCTCCTTCATCATCGGCTCCAGCACCTCACGGAGGGCATGGGAACGGGAACAGACGAGCAGCACATCCTTATCCTTCGGGAGACGACCTGTGGAGACAGGAGCATCGACAAAGACGCCGCACTTCATCAACTCGTCCTTGAACTGACTGGCAAACTCATCCTTGCGAGATATCAACAAGGGTGTCAGCTGGGGGTTGTCGTCATCCCAGCACCAGCCCTCACCCAACAGTTGTTCCTCCTTGAAGGAGACGTCCTGCATAATACGGCCCCGGATGGTATCGACTCCTACCCGATGGAGCGTCTCGGCAAAGATGCGCATATCCGTCTCGTCGAAAAGCGGATCCATACCTCCCACGAGCCACACGTCGCCCGAGAGCACACCCTGGGTGATGGTGCCCTTATAATAGAGATAGGTACGATAGGCATAGCCGCTGCCCAGCAGGTCGAGGGCTGTGACAGACGTCAACAGTTTCATCGTTGAGGCAGGGCGCAGCGTCTGCTTGCCACCATAACTATAAAGCACGGAGTCGGCAGAGAGGTCATAGACCATCAGCCCGAGTTGTGTCCGCTCGAACAAGGTGTCTTTTACCAAACTGTCTAATCGTGTCTGTACGTTCACCGGCCAAGGCAGCACCACCTCGGCCGTGTCTTGTCGCAACAGCGACACTTCAGGCAACGTCTGTGCCTGCATAGCAAAGCACTGGCTCCACGCCAGTGCCATCATCAAAAATATCTTTTTCACTTTTTTACCTTTTTACTTTTTTACCTTTTTACCTTTTCACTTTTTCACCTTTAATTAGTTCCTCCTGTACCTCGACACCAGTCTCTTGATGGCCTTGTCGAGCGACTCTGAAGGTTCGATGATATTATAGTTTCTCCAATACTCGGGATCCAGGAAGTACTCCACCTTGTCGTAGTAGGCATCCTGGGAGTCGAACGAATTGCGGCTCGCGATAGGCTTCACATCATCCGACTGACTGTCGGTGACAGCCATCTCACAAGTGGCGGTAAACGATGTCGAGAACAGTTTCCGTTTCCAGTCGCAGTTGAAGCGGAAGATGTTACGCAGATAACTGATACGCGTCACACCGTCATCATAGCGATAGTCCACGACGGTTGACAACTCACGCGGCTTGAACCTGACGCCGAAGGGTTTCTTCACGAGCATCGTCTGCGTCGCTTTGTCCTTGTCACGCATATCGAGGTCGAGTTCGATACGGGTGAACGCCAGGCGCTCAGCGTCGATATACAACTTACCGTGGTAGAGGGCGTAGGTCGTCACCAGCGACGGCTCCATCAGCACCACATACTGCTGACGGTCGTTGATGTATTCAGACGTGCCCATCGAGAAGTCGTAGTTGTCGAGGTCTTCCTTGTTCAGCAGGAACTCACGGTTCTTCACCAGATCCATAAGCACCGCCTGCACAGGACCGCCTGCCACCTTGATACCCAGCGTGTCGCCCGTCTTCTGACTGAGCAGCCGACGACCCTTGACGATGGCCACACGGTCGCGCGTCGTACCACGGTCATAGGGTGTCTTATACATATCCTCCACACCCTCGGCCACGTAGATATAGTGTTTGCGCTTCATCGCCGTCTCACGGTAGAAGCCTTTCAGCAGCTCGGGCACCTTGCTGTAATTCTCTGGGATCTTGTCGATGGCGATATTCACCAGTTCACGGGGATTATAGTTCTGGACAACAATCTCGCGCAACTGGATCGTTGTCGGTTCCAGACGGATTTGCAGACCTTCCGTCTTGCCTTCCTTCAACGTCAGACGCTGCGTCTTATATCCCAGATGGGAGATGTTCACGGCCTTCGGCATCTCGTTCAACTTCAACGAGAAGTCACCGTCTTCGTTCGTCACCACGGAAATACGACCGGCTGATATGCTCACCTGCCGTAAGGGGTCGCCCGTCTTCTGGTCGACCACCACACCACTGACCACTACCTGCTGGGCCATCATCGCCAGCGGAGCCAGTAACATGAGTATGAGTACAAGTCTTTTCATCGTCGTTCTGGTCTTGGTTCTGGTGCAAAGATAATAAAAAATTGAACACAAAGGACACAAAGCACACGAAATTTATCATTTTTTTAGTGTCCTTTGTGTCCTTTGTGAATAAAAATGCCTATCTTTGCAGCAGAATAACAAAAAGTGTCAAGTATGGTTTACAAATACGACTTCCTCGTGATCGGTGCCGGTGTGGCTGGCATGAGTTACGCCCTGAAGGTGGCGAAGGCCAACAAGGGCAAAGTGTGTATGATCTGCAAGACGTCCCTCGACGAGGCCAACACCTCGTTCGCACAGGGCGGCGTCGCCTCAGTGACGAACATGAAGGTGGACACCTTCGACAAGCATATCGCCGACACCATCATCGCCGGCGACTACATCTCCGACCGCAAGGCCGTGGAACAGGTGGTGCGCATGGCACCCGAGCAGATACAGGAGCTCGTGAAGTGGGGCGTGAACTTCGACAAGAAAGACGACGGCACCTTCGACCTGCACCGTGAGGGCGGACACTCCGAGTTCCGCATCCTCCACCATGCCGACGACACGGGTGCCGAGATTCAGCGCGGACTGATGGAGGCCGTGAAGAACGATCCCAACATCGACATCATGGAGAACCACTTCGCCGTGGAGATCATCACCCAGCACCACCTCGGCGTGCGCGTCACCCGCCGCTCGCCTTACATCCAGTGCTACGGTGCCTACGTGCTTAATCCCAAGACGCAGAAAGTGGACACCTATCTGGCGAAGGTCACCGTCATGTGTACGGGAGGCTGCGGGGCTGTCTATCTGACCACCTCGAACCCCGTCATCGCCACAGGCGACGGCATCGCCATGGTCTATCGCGCCAAGGGAACGGTACAGGACATGGAGTTCGTGCAGTTCCACCCGACGGTGCTCCATAACCCCAACGAGACACACCCCGCCTACCTCATCACCGAGGCCATGCGCGGCTATGGCGGCATCCTGAAACTGCCCAACGGCGAGGAGTTCATGCAGAAATACGACGAACGCCTCTCGCTGGCACCCCGTGACATCGTCGCCCGTGCCATCGATAAGGAGATGAAAATCCACGGTATCGACCACGTCTGCCTCGACGTCACCCATAAGGATCCCGACGAGACGCGCCATCACTTCCCCAACATCTACCAGAAGTGCCTCTCGATGGGTATCGACATCACCACCGACTATATCCCCGTGCGCCCTGCCGCCCACTATATGTGCGGAGGCATCAAGGTGGATCTCAACGGTCAGACCAGCATCGAACGCCTCTATGCTCTCGGCGAATGTTCCTGCACTGGTCTGCACGGCGGTAACCGTCTGGCATCGAACTCTCTCATCGAGGCCGTCGTCTATGCAGAGACCGCTGCCCGCGACTCGCTCAAGCACGTTGACCTCTACGACTTCAACGACCAGGTGCCCAAATGGAACGATGAGGGAACGATGACCAACGAGGAGAAGGTGCTCATCACTCAGAGTGTCCGTGAGGTGAACCAGATCATGGCCAACTACGTGGGTATCGTGCGCTCAGATCTCCGTCTGCACCGTGCCTGGGACCGTCTCGATATGCTCTACGAGGAAACGGAGAACCTCTTCAAGCGCGTGAAGGCTTCGAAGGACATCTGCGAACTCCGCAACATGATCAACGTGGGCTATCTCATCACCCGCTTCGCCCTTGAACGCAAGGAGAGCCGTGGCCTCCACTTCACCACCGACTACCCCGTCCACGCCTACGACAAAAAATAAAATTTCAAGTTTAGAAATTCTTGACCAACCAGATGGCAAAGAACAAGTCATAAACTTTATACACTCCTTTGTCCTGGGTAAGCAATCCTTTGTCGATCAATGCCGGGATGGCTGATTTGACGGAATTGGGTGATGCTAAGCCATGGCGCTTTGTGAAGTTGCCACTTGTCACGTTTTCCGCAATTCCGTCCTTGGCTACGGCAATCAGTACACGGCTCTGCTTTTCGGGCAGCTGGTACATCAGATCTTCATAGATAGTAGATGAAACGGCAATAATCTCATCTACGGCAATATTGACGTCTTCCACTGTGCACAAGGAGCCAACCTCTGTCCTGCTGAACAATTCATTCATGACTCGCTGCATATAATAGGTAACACCATCGAACTGATTGTATAGGCGGCTGACGACAGCATCGTCCAAGTTCTTACCACGTTTCTTGAAATGAGAGATGCAGAAATCCGAATACCGCTCTAATGGCAGACGATTCAGATGATAAAGCGTGACACTCTGATAGAATGGTCGTGCAGGCGAAGTGAATATAGCACCCATCAGCTGCCTTCTGGAACCAGAAAACACGAAATGGGCATTACTGCAATACTGCACATGGGTACGAAGCTCTGCTTCGATGTTCGGATCACCGTACTTTGTTATTTGCTGGAATTCGTCGATTGCCACCAGACAAGGGCGATCTGCGCTCTTCAGATAGGTGAATATTTCATCAAGCGTTGCTGTCGGAGAATTAATATCGCCAACACTCATCGTCCAAGACGGCTGTCCGTTGATATCGAAAGATATGCCGGAACGTACCGACGAAAGAATCGCAAGAAACTTCTCCCACGCTTTCTTTCCCTTTGGTTTCAAGGTTTCGAGAATGGCACTACCAAGTTTTGCTACCATCTCGGCTACAGTCTTGGTGGAATAGATGTCGACGATAAATGTATAGTAATTGTCAGATATGATCTTCTGTGAAAAGCAATGTCTCAGCAAATCGCTCTTACCATATCTGCGAGGTGAAATCAGGGCTACATTGTTACCATTGGTCAAAAAGCGGGTGATGTCCTGAGTCTCTTTCTCCCTATCACAAAAAAATTCCGCTCCTGCATAACCTGTAGTTACGAAGGGATTGTCGATCTTTACTTTATCCTTTGCCATAAGCCGTCATATTTCATGCAGCAAAGATACTATTTTTCCATAAAACGGAAATCATAAAATGGAAAAAGATACGTTATTTAGCATTTTTTATGAAATTTCCTAGCCTTTCGTATATTTGATGGCCAGCATGGTGAGGTCGTCACTCTGTTCGGTTTCGCCAATGAACTGACGCACGGCTGCAGTCATGGTTTCTATCAGTTCATGTGGAGAATATACCCCTTCTATTGAAGAGGATATAATATCTATCACACGTTGCCTTCCAAATTGGTCAGCACGGGCATTCTCTGCTTCCGTCAGTCCGTCGGTATAGAGGAACACCGTGGAGCCGGGGGCAATGTCGGTTTCCTGTTCCGAGAACGTCCAGTCTGGCATGATGCCGATGGGAAGGTTCGGATCGCACGGAAGCTGCTTATCCTGAAGATAGGGCGGTCTTCGTGGGCGACTAACCCTCCGTATAAAGCTTGCACCCTTCACGCTCCGTGAGTGCGAACTCTTTGCAAAAAGTGCCAACCTTGCCCTCGGCAGGAAGGATGTGCTGGAACTCTACATGATTCTCGGTGGCATACCTTACTACTTAATGACCATCGGTAATCGGCTTGTTCTCTCCGCCGTACATTTCTTTCAGTTTCTCTCTAATCTCATATAGCTCCATAGACTTGCCCGCTTTTAGTTATTGGATATGACTCACGGGGCTGCCCCCGTGAGTCATATATACTATTTTGCCATATAGGCTGCGACGCGCTTAGCCACGTTCTCCTGGAGGTTTTTGTAGAAGAACGAGTAGTCGTTTTCGTGGAAGCTGGCTGGTCCGAAGAATTCGGCCCCCTCGGTGACGGGAGCTGTCGTGTTAGTCACGATTACGCCGCAGGCGAGGTTTATCTGTGCATCGACGCCGAGGTCGACGAACTCACGTGCGCCGGTTTCTTTGTTATTCACGAGCGAACCCTTGTTCTCGCTGGCGGATGCGTAGGTTTCGTCAAGCTTCCAGTTCAACGGGTTGATGCTGATGGCACCTGGCAGAACCACGACGTTCCTGGCATTCTCCTCTACATTCTTGGGACCCTCAGTGTTATAGGTGATGATGACACCCGTGTCGCTCTCTCCAGTTGCAAACTTCAGGTATGGATAGGCTTCGAGATCGTCTTTCGTAATGGAGAAACCAATAGGATAGGCGGCTACCATGCGCTGGTAATAGTCCTGATGTTCCTTGAAGTAGTTTTTCAACACATACCTGACCATGGCCGAACCCTGGCTGTGGCCCGCGATAATGAACGGCCGACCGTTGTTGCAGTTCTCAAAGTAGTAGTCGAGTGCGGCTTTGATGTCAGTATAGGATAAACCTGCAAGTGCTGCGTCAATGTTGCCTGTCTTCTTAGCAACCTCATTGGCATACTTCATGCCAGCTTGGCGGTACCACGGCACAAACACGTTGCAAGACTCCTCGAACACGGTTGCATTCGTCTCATATTCACCCAGCGCAAGCAGAATCATCTCGGGGTTGTCGATAGGTACGTAATTGGAGGCACCATCTTCGAAACTCATGTCAACGTACGATGTCGAGTAGATGTAGATAGCATCAACGTCTTTGGTGATTTCCGGAAACGCAAGCCAGTTGACCTTATCGCTGTAATCGATAGTATCCTCTACCCTCGTCATCTGTAATGTAGCGGTGTAGGTCGAGCCGTCCTCGCGCACACGCAGAGCCGTAGCCTTAAGCACACCGTCCTGGATGCTTTCAATTTCCCACCACTCACGCAGTTCCTCGCTGTCTTTCGTGTCCTGCCAGCGGGTGCAGAGCAGTGTGCCATCGACGAAGTAGTCTGCCAGGTAGTGGGGAGCTTCCACCCACTTGTTGTCCACCAGGTCAAAGAATGAGTAGGTGCCGTCGGGATTGCATTCCCAACGGTGCAGTTCATCGTTTGTTTCGTCACCCAGATCTCTGGTGACCTTGCCTTCCCACTCGCCAAGGAAGGCTGCTTCATAGTCCTTCGTCACGCGTTCCCAGCGTTCCTCTTCATAGACCTCCTGATGAGCCTCTTTGCCATCCACAAGGACAGTCCATTCGGAACTCAGTACCATATCCTCATCTGTAATGGAGGAAACGGTAACATTCAGCACATGTGTGGTGTGGTCATCTTCCTTCGCTGTAATGATCATTTTGTTTCCGTCGATCTTGACGTCGGCTTCC
>JAFRQC010000079.1 GCA_017428805.1 Prevotella sp.
CCGAAGCAGCCATCAAGAGAGCAAAGAGTGGTGATTGGAGCGGATGGATATCTGAAAGCCAGTCGCGCGAGAACCTCTATAAGAAGTATCCATGGCTCAGGTAAAGTGGACTGACGAGGCAGACGCTCTTTTCGATAAATACATCATGAATGCTTTCGTGGAGTATGGTCGTAAAACCTCCATGAGATGGCTGAATGAACGTATTAAGATGGCGGATCGCTTGGTGAATCATCCTACATCGTATCCTCCAGAAGAGTTGCTTTCAGACAGGGATATATGTTTCCGCAGCCATCAGATTATGGGCAGATTTAAGTTCGTACATTATTACGATGAAGAAATGGATACTGTATTTATTGTAGACATCTGGGACATGAAGATGAATCCCAAAACTCTGATCAAGAGAATATAATATAATAATGTGTAACTCTAAAACAAATCGCTTATGGTGACATAGCAAAGACAAAGAAAAGAAATATACGTTGAAGCGTCCGCTGAATCTTGTATTCTGAAATTCGCCAAAAATTTAAGAATGCTGCAAGAGTAAGGTAGATGGTTCGCGCCCGAGGGCGTGGGCTTTACTCGTTTAGGCAGCATAGGTGTTTGGCGATACCTCAGAATACGTAAGCGAAGTAAATTGCTCACGTTTTCTTTTTGTCTATATTTAATAAACGCAAACATAATTTCCCCATCTGTCTATGTCTCGATTAATTGCAATATAGGAAACCAACAAGATGAAAAGAAGAGAAGTATCAATCGGAAGATCAAGTTCTTGTGACATCTGTCTGAATAAGAGTTATGAATATGCTAGCACCTATCATGGCACTATTTATTGTGAAGGGGACAAATTCTTTTTCAAAGATACGAGTACAAACGGAACAATCATCAACAATAAGTTTGTTCACAAAATGACTGTTCAAATTGAACGAGGAGACGAGATATTGATTGCAGGCAAATACCCTATTAGATGGAGCCAAATAGAATCTTGCATAAATTCTTTCGAAGTTCCATTCAAAAGAACTAAGCTGAAAATTTCTTTTTGCAGTAATTGTGAAAACAAGCAAAAATACCATTTTAATTTCAGCCTGTTTCTTATATATGTGTGTATATTTGTACTTATTGGAATCCTAGGTTATCAATGTGGAAGAAACAGAATAAAAGTCCCCTCTAAGATTGATAACGAATTGAACGAGAAAATCAAAGCCCAAGATAAAGTAGAAATGGAGGAAAAACTTAAAAAGAGTAGTAATGATTATATAGAAGATGCTTTAAGAAGGGCGGTTTCAGAAGGAAAGAAACATTTGCCGGTAAAATATGATGAATTTTTATTCTCTGATATAATTCTCAATAATAACGCAGTAATTTTTTTATATCTAATGGACGATGATGAGTATAACTTCTATTTTGATAGGATATCATCAAAACAACTCGAACTTTTTAAAGAAGAAATAATTAAGAATGCTTTTGAATCAAAAAAAGACATTAAACAATTTGTTCTTTATTGTGCAGCATCTAATAGACTTATCATATATAGAATAAAATCGAAGAAATTCAAGCTGAAACAAATAGACATAAAATTCGACTACAAAGAATTCATGCATCGTTTGTCTAATTATGAAAATTATGGACGACCTTATTGACTCAATTACAGCAAAGGGGCTGGCCCTATGTGAGGTAAGGGCGTGACAATTGGGACAATTGGACAGCCGTTTTTGTGCATAGGAAGGAGTGGGAGAAGAGAAGAAATGAAACAAGTAGAATGATATTAATAGAATCATAGATATAGGATCATAATCATATCATCATACTCTCTTCTCTGCTTTTGGGGAGAAAAAATGCATTGTCTTTTGTCCCAATTGTCACACGCAAGGTTGAGTGATAGTTATTAAGGCGTTAAGACGTTGAGGCGCTTGAGGTGGTGGAAAGCGTCTCAGCGTCTTAGTGTCTTAATGTCTTTTTTGGATAACGGAGAGCCACTCACAGACATAATAGTTAATATATATTAATATTATATATTATATATAAGGTACGTGAGATTTGCTGTGTGAGAGATCGGCTTGTGGGATATAGTGAAAAATGCAAAAGACGGTAAGACGTTTAAGACGCACTAAAATAAGGAAGAGGTGAGAAAAAATGCATTGTCTTTTGTCCTAATTGTCACAACATAGGTATAGTGATTGCTTGTAATGTATGAAAATAATTGACGTTGCGAATTGTCGGTAAGAAAACTCGGAGTTTAAACGGATTAAAGTGGAAGTTTAATTAGGGGAAAGTCGGAGTTTAGTCCGTTTAAAGTCCGACTTTCCTAAGTTTAAAAACGGGGTTTTGTAAGAGGTTGATAATCAGATATATACAAATGCGCGGAAGAAATGTTAGATTATTTGAAATATTTTGACAAGCATAAAGGGCTTCAAGAGCCTGAGATATAAAAAAGAGCACGGGATTTGATTCCTATGCTCCTATTTTTATATCTGAAAAGTCGCTTATTCCTTATCCGGCGGCCTCAAATTCCTCAAGGAAGCGGGTATCGTTCTCTGAGAACATGCGGAGGTCTGAGACGCGGTACTTCAGGTTGGTGATGCGCTCGACACCCATACCAAAGGCATAGCCGCTGTACTCCTTGGAGTCGATGCCACAGAGCTCCAGCACGTTGGGATCAACCATACCACAACCGAGGATCTCCACCCAGCCAGTGTGTTTGCAGAATCCGCAGCCCTCACCGCCACAGATGAAGCAGGAGATGTCCATCTCGGCACTGGGCTCCGTGAAGGGGAAGTAGGAGGGACGCAGGCGGATATCGGTGTCTGGGCCAAACATCTCACGGGCAAACGACAGCAGCACCTGCTTGAGGTCTGTGAAGGAGACGTTCTTGTCGATATAGAGTCCCTCTACCTGATGGAAGAAGCAGTGGGCACGGGCTGTGATGGCCTCGTTGCGATAGACACGGCCTGGGCAGATGACGCGGATGGGACTTGTGAGCTTGCCGTCCTCAGTGTGCATCTGTTCCATGATGCGGGCCTGGACTGAAGAGGTGTGTGAGCGCAGCAGGATGTTCTTGGTCACATCGTTGGGATGCTGTGAGACGAAGAAGGTGTCCTGCATATCACGGGCAGGATGATCAGCTGCGAAGTTCATCTTAGTGAACACATGCAGGTCGTCTTCCACCTCAGGACCGTCAGCCAGGACGAAGCCCATACGGGAGAAGATGTCGATGATCTCATTGGTGACGATGGTCAGGGGATGGCGTGTGCCCAGCTTGATGGGGTAGGGAGTGCGTGTCAGGTCGATGGCCTCATCAGATGACTCCTGCGACTGGCAGTCCTCACGCAGCTGGTTGATGCGCTCTGTAGCCAACGTCTTCAGTTCGTTGATCTTCATACCTACGGTCTTCTTCTGGTCGGCAGCCACCTCACGGAAGTCATTCATCAGGGCCGTGATCTCACCTTTCTTACTGAGATATTTCAGGCGCAACTGCTCTACCTCATCAGCGTTTTTCGCACTCAGTTCCTGCACCTCTTTGAGCAGGTCATCTATCTTGTCAATGATACTCATAATTACGATTTTTATCAAATTTGCGTGCAAAGGTACAACAAAAAGTGTAAAGTGAAGAGTGAAAAGTGAAAAATTTGCTGCCGCGCGATAAAAAATAGGTGTAATGATGTGCATATTTATAAAATTTGTAGTAATTTTGCCGAAAAATTTGAGAGTATCGTTGATAACGAACTGATAGGGTTATGAGAAAGTATCTTTGGCCGATGCTGTTATGCCTGCTGCTGACGTTCTCCTGTACGGGGAAGAAGGCAGGCGTGGAGATGGAGGTTCCGTCAGACTCTGTGGCAGACTCGTCGCAGGTGGTGATAGAAGACACGCTGGAGCAGCTGATCACTGAGACTCCGATGCCCAGGGCGGCTGATGCATATTTCGATGACTTTATATTCAATTTCACAGCCAACAAGCGTTTGCAGTTTGAGCGCATCATTTTCCCCCTGCGGGTGACTGAGGCTGACGGCAAGACACAGATGACGGAGAAGTCGCAGTGGAAGATGGAGCACCTGTTTATGCGTCAGGGCTACTACACGCTGCTCTTTGATGACGATGCCCAGATGTCGCATATGAAGGACACAGCCGTAAATGAGGCCATCGTGGAGAAGATTATGCTGAGGAAGAACCAGGTGAAGAACTACTTCTTCCATCGAGTGCGTGGTGCCTGGATGATGTATGAGGTGCGGACGACACCTGTGGAGGAGAATGCCAATGCCTCGTTCCTCTCATTCTATAAGCGTTTCACCACAGACAGCGTCTTCCAGGTGCAGAGCATCAATGAGACGGTGGAGTTCGTGGGGCCTGATCCTGATGATGACTTCAACGTGATGGAGGGCGTGATCACCCCAGACACTTGGGAGGCCTTCGCACCGCAGTTGCCAGGCAAGGTGCTCTATAACATCGTCTATGGCAAGCCTGAGACGAAGGGCAACAAGAAGATCTTCCTGATGCGTGGTGTGTCAAACGGTCTGGAAGTGGAACTGCGATTCAAGAAGGTCGGCGGCAAATGGCTGCTGATGAAGATGACCACATAGGAAAGTTGAAAAGGTGAAAAAGTGAAAAATTAGCTACCGCACTGAAGTAATCATAAAGTTCAAAGCTCAAAGTTCAAAGTTGAAAGATATACAGAATTATAGTCTGAAGGAGCATAATACATTTGGCATCGACGCCAAGTGCAGACGGTTCATAGAGTTTGAAGACGATGATGAAGCCGTTGAGGTGGCCAAGATCTTGCGTGAATCAGCTACACCTTATATAATAATAGGTGGAGGCAGCAACCTCCTGCTGACGAAAGACTTTGATGGCATCGTAGTGCGCTCAGGCATCAAGGGGCATTACTTTGAGGAGCCAGGGGACAGGAGTCTGGAGTCAGGAGACAGGAGTCAGGAGTCAGTAGCCAGAATGACCTGTGGCAGTGGTGAGGTGTGGGACGATATGGTCGCTACCAGCATCAAGGCAGGGTATTACGGTATGGAGAACCTCTCGCTGATTCCTGGCGATGTGGGTGCTTCGGTTGTGCAGAACATTGGGGCATACGGCGTGGAAGCTAAGGATCTGATCGTCAGTGTGGAGGCTGTGGAGATTGCAACGGGACAGGTAGTGACCATCTCAGGCAAGGACTGCGGCTATGGTTATCGGCAGAGCAAGTTCAAGCAGGAGTGGAAGAACCGTTATCTGATTACCCACGTCACCTATCAGCTCTCTACGTCTTTCCAGCCGCATCTGGATTATGGCAATATCCGTCAGGAATTAGAGAAGAAGGGCATCACAGAGCCTACCGCCCAGCAGGTGCGCGATATCATCATAGATATCAGGAATGCCAAATTGCCCGATCCAAAGGTGATGGGTAATGCCGGCAGTTTCTTTATGAATCCCATCGTCCCAAAAGACAAATATGAGACGCTCGCAGCCCAGTATCCTACGATGCCTCATTATGAGGTAGATGGTAGTTATGAGAAGATTCCTGCAGGCTGGATGATAGAGCAGTGTGGCTGGAAGGGAAAGAGTCTGGGCCGTGCTGGTGTCCACGATAAGCAGGCGCTGGTGCTTGTGAACCGTGGTGGTGCCACTGGAGCTGAGATTGTCGCCCTCTGTGATGCCATCCGCAAAGACGTAAAGACAAAATTCGACATTGACATCCACCCGGAAGTCAATATCATTTAGTAATCATAAAGCTCAAAGTTCAAAGCTCAAAGTTCAAAGTATAATGAGGCTTACATTCTTGGGAACGGGAACATCTTGCGGCGTACCAGTCATCGGTTGCCAGTGTGAGGTCTGCCAGAGCAAGGACCCACGTGACAAGCGTCTGCGCTGTTCTGCTTTGGTGGAGACAGACACCACTCGTCTGCTTATAGACTGTGGGCCTGATTTCCGTCAGCAGATTCTGCCTCAGCCCTTCCGCAAGATCGACGGCATCTTGATTACTCATTCCCACTACGACCATATGGGAGGTATGGACGATATCCGTCCTTATTGCCAGTTTGGAGAGATGAATGTCTATGCTGATCCCAAGGCGAAGGAGGCAATGCTGGAGATGCTGCCTTACTGCTTTGCTGCACATCGTTATCCTGGTGTGCCTGCCATCGGACTGCATGAGATTCTGCCGCATCATCCTCTGCACATCGGCGACCTTGACATTATGCCCATTGAGGTGATGCACGGCAAACTGCCCATCCTTGGCTATCGCATAGGTCCGCTGACCTATATCACAGATATGAAGACCATCGATGATTCTGAGCTGCCTTATCTGGAAGGCACACAGCTGCTGGTGGTCAATGCCCTCCGTTTCACCAAACCTCACCATTCCCATCAGTTGGTGGATGATGCCGTTGCTTTCGCCAAAAGGGTAGGAGTCCCCAAGACTTTGCTGATCCACATGTGTCACGATATTGGTCTGCATGAACAGGTCAACAAGATTCTTCCAGAGGGAATCGATTTAGCCTACGACGGGCAGATTGTGACGCTTTAATAGTAAAAAAGTGTTTAATACCACGTTTAATAGTTAATAAGTCTTTAATATTGACATTTTTTCGGTAAAAATGTTTGGTGGATAGAATAATAGTCGTATCTTTGCAATGTGTTTTTCATAGTATTAGATTTAAGGTTAACAAAGGTTTGGGGTCACAGCGGTGACCCATTTTTTTTGTCTATACGTCAAAACTCACCAAAAATCCGCTGACCTGTGATCAGCGTCTTAGTGTCTGAACGTCTTAGTGTCTTAATGTTTTTTCTTGGATTTCTTGGAGGTCTTACAAAAGAGACTTCCGTAGTTCTTCATCAGCTTTCTGATCAACAGGAAAGCATCGATGGCTGTGATGCTGTTGGCGATAAGGCCAGAGATGTATTCTCCCTTTGAGCTTCCTTCACGTTTGACGAAAGTCTGGTTCCACAAAGCGCTGAACTTCGTGTTGTCCTGCTGGATCTCAGAGGCAAGTTCTTCCTTACGGAGTCTGATCTCTTCAAGCGTGTGATAATGACGCGTCGGCTTTTTTACTGGAAGCATAGAAAGTTAAGAGTTAAGAATTAGGAGTTCATAAACAGACTGGCGAGGAACTTCACCAAAGGTTTCTCAATCCAGTTCTTACGGAAGATGATAAACAGGAAGAATAATATAAGATGTACGCCTGAGACGATCAGGAAAGCCTTCGCCATACCTATCCACGATGCCAGCCAGCAGGCGACGGCAAAGGAGAAGTACATCAGTACGGCGATGATGAACATGAAAAAGAGGATAGTTAAGGCGGTGGCCGTCAGAAGACGCACCACCTTGTCTATCAGGTCAAGCTTGACATACTCCGACTGAAGCCCGAGATAGTGTTTCAACACCTCTATCAGCTGGGCAATCGTCTCAACATTCTTGTCGCTGGAGAGCATGTTATTCTTCCTCAGTCACGTCCTGAATGTCATCGACGAGGTCGACCACTTCCTTGCGGCTCAGTTTGATGTTGTGCTTCTTCAGGAAAGCTTCCACAGCATCAGTGATCTTAATACGGGTGTCCTGTCCTTTCTCAGGGGCCATGAGAATGCCCAGAGCTGCGCCGGCGATGGCACCGCCGAGAAATGCGCTAAGATAACCTAAACTTTTCATACGCTTAATTGTTTTGTTAGTGAATCAATTGTTTGTCTGTGCAAATATACAAAATTTTTCCGTAGTAGCGCAAAAAAGTAGCATTTTTTTTGCAAAAATGTGGTGTTTTCTTCGATTTAACAAACTTTATGTGCCTTTTTTATCCGCATTTGCGCGATATTTTGTAATTTCGCAGCAAATTTGATAATTAATTAATTCTAAACAAACAAATAACAAAAATGAAGAAGTACACACTTATCTGCATCGGTTTATGTGCAGCAATGGCTTTTACAAGCTGTAAATCTAGTGAGAGTGCCTATAAGAAGGCTTACGAGAAGGCAAAGCAGTATGACACCCAGACCGCCCAGCAGGAAGCAGCTCAAGCACAGGAGGCCGTCGTGGCTCCCGTGGAGGCAAAGCCCGCTGACCAGGCACGTGTTGTTGACAACCTCGACAACATCTCTGTCCGTCAGGAGAGCGTTCAGCTGATTCATGGCAATGGCCTGAATGCATTCAGCGTGGTGGTTGGTTCGTTCGGTCTGCTCTCAAATGCTGAGAGTCTCTATCAGCGTCTGAAGGATGCCGGCTATGATGCACAGGTTGTGAAGAACGAGGACAAGAATATGTATCGTGTTGTTGCCTCTTCCTTCGCTGAGAAGGCTTCTGCTGTCAGCAGCCGTGACCAGCTCCGCAACACCTATCCCGATGCATGGCTCCTCTATAACGCCCGTTAAGCAGCGTTGCAGTGAGGATATTGTCCATCGATTACGGTAAGAAACGTACCGGTTTAGCAGTCACCGACCCTCTTCAGCTCATAGCAGGAGGGTTGGCGACTGTTTCAACATCTGAGCTATTTGATTGGTTGCAGGCCTATAAGGCCAAGGAGCCATTGGAGCGGATAATCATCGGTGAGCCCCGTCAGCCTAACGGCCAGCCGAGTGAGAATCTGCAGCGTGTGCAGCAGTTTGTGGCCCGATGGCGCAAGGCTGTGCCTGATGTGCCCATTGAGTACTGCGACGAGCGTTTCACCTCTGTGCTGGCTCATCAGGCTATGCTCGACGGAGGCCTCAAGAAGAAAGCCCGTCAGGACAAGGCTCTTGTAGATGAGATCTCCGCTACCATCATCCTTGAGGACTATCTCCGCTCCAGAAAATTGTAAATCGTAAATCTGTAAATCGTAAATGATCCTACCTATTTATATATATGGTCAGCCTGTGCTGCGAAAGGTGGCTGATGACATTTCCGCCGACTATCCGCAGCTGAAAGAACTGATAGCCGACATGTGGGAAACGTTGGCAGAGTCTGAGGGCATCGGTCTTGCAGCTCCGCAGATAGGCAAGGCCATCCGTCTGTCTGTCATCGACCTGGATGTGATTTCCGACGACCTGCCTGAATATAAAGGTTTCCGACAGGTGTTCATCAATCCCCATATCATCGATTATGATGAGACGAAGACCGACACCTCAGAAGAAGGTTGCCTGTCGCTTCCTGCCATCCATGAGAAGGTGGAGCGTCCATCACGTATCCATGTGGAATGGGACGATGAGGACTTCAATCATCACGACAAATGGATTGAGGGATACCTCGCCCGTGTGATGCAACATGAGTTCGACCATCTGGACGGAAAGATGTTTGTCGACCATATCTCTCCACTCCGTAAGCAACTCATCAAGAGTAAGTTACGTGCCTTGATTCAAGGGCGTTACCGCTGTGCTTACAAGACAAAACCCGTGAAAAGGTAAAAAGGAAAAAAAGTAAAAAGGTAAAACATGCTTCACATGAATAATACCTTGGGTATAAAAGGTAAGAGGTTTGGCTGCTTCTTACTTTTTTACCTTTTTACCTTTTTACCTTTAAAGGCCCAGTTCAACACCGATCGTCTGGTGATGATCGGACGTTCAGCCCTCTACTATGAGGACTACGTGCTCTCTATCCAGTATTTCAATCAGGCCATCAGTCAGAAACCCTGGCTCTATGAACCTTGGTTCTTCCGTGGGGTGGCGAAGTATTATTTGGATGACTACCGTGGGGCAGAGTCCGACTGTTCTGAAGCCATCGAGCGCAATCCCTATGTGACCAGTGCCTATGAGGTCAGAGCCCTCTGCCGCATCAATCAGAAGAAGTACTCTGAGGCTGTCAGCGACTACAACCGTGCCCTGCGCTATGACCCTGAGAATCAGATATATTGGTACAACCGTATCCTCTGTCTGATTCAGGATAAGGATTACGACCATGCGATGGCACAGATAGATACGATGATCACTCGTTGGTCACGTTATGCCAGAGCCTATGCCGTACAGGGTGAGGTCTATATGCTGCAGAAGGATACCACCAACGCCATCAAGTCGCTCGACAAGAGTCTGGAGATTGATCCCTACGATGGAGGCATTTGGTCTGAAAGGGCTATCATCAGTCTCAGCCAGAAGAACTGGAAAGAAGGCGAGGAATTCCTGTCTCAGGCTATCCGTCTGCTTCCCCGTCATTCCGGCAACTATATCAATCGTGCGATGGCCCGTTACAATCAGAACAATCTGCGTGGGGCAATGTCAGACTATGATACAGCCCTCGACATAGATCCCAACAATTTCCTTGGACACTACAACCGTGGTCTGCTCCGTGCTCAGGTGGGAGACGACAACAGAGGTATTGAGGACTTCGACTTTGTGCTGAAGCTGGAACCCAACAACCTGATGGCTCTCTTCAATCGTGCTTTACTGTTGGAGCAGACTGGTAATCTGCGGGCTGCCATCCGCGACTATTCAAAGGTCATCGAGGACTTCCCCAACTTCTGGTTTGGCTTGGAGCACAGAGCGTCTTGTTACCGTCGTCTGGGCAACACCAAACAGGCTGAACTTGATGAGTTCCGTATCCTGAAAGCCCAGATGGACAAGCGTTATGGCAAGCAGCCGCGCCTCTCTCAGAAGCAGATGCGCCGTCGCAGCGATGAGGATTTGGAGAAATACAATCAGCTGGTCATTGCCGACGAAGAGGAAGTGGAGCACGAGTATAAGAGTGCCTATCGTGGTCGTGTGCAGAACCGCAAGGCTGAGTTGGCTTTCCTGCCGATGTATGGTCTGACCTTCACTCGTCCGCAGGATGAGGTGAAGACTGAGATGCCATACGAAGAGACTGTCGATGCCTATAATGCCAAATCCCGTTCCCGTCGTGTCTATGTCTCCTGTGACCAGACCAAGCTTGATGAGGACCGTATGAAGCAGACTTTCGTCTATATTGACTCTCTCAGCACTGCCATCGATGCCAGCAAGAACACGCGTGACGTCAAACCCTTGCTCCTGATGCGTGCCATCGCCTACAGCACCATCCAGAACTTTGACAATGCCATCGACGACCTGAGCATCTGTCTGCAGATCGACTCCACCTTGACATTGGCACTCTGGCAGCGTGCCGTCTGTCAGGCGAAGATCAATGAATTCAATGCCTCTCAGGGAACGAACATTGACCTTCAGTCTGCCAACGTGCTTGGTGATCTCTCGACAGCCATCCAGAAGTCGCCCAACAATACCTATTTATATTATAATAGAGGTAACCTCCATGCCCAGCGCCAGGACTATCAGCGCGCCGTCGAAGACTATACCAAGGCCATCTCCCTTGAAGAGCGTCTGGCAGAGGCTTACTTCAACCGTGGGCTCGCTCTCATCTATATGAAGCGTGAGGCAGAAGGCATCGCCGACCTCAGCAAGGCTGGTGAGTTAGGGCTCTATCAGGCCTACAGTATCATCAAACAAAAGACCGGAAAATGAAGATTTTTTGTTTCTTTTGTTCTTTTGTCTAAAAAAATAAGTAACTTTGCACGCAATTTCAAATTCAAACATATATTGTAGATATGATTAACATTACTTTTCCAGACGGATCTGTTCGCTCGTATGAGCAGGGCGTGACTGGCTATCAGATTGCAGAGAGCATCTCTCCGGCTCTCGCACGCAGCGTTCTCTGCTGTGGAGTAAACGGTGAGACAGTAGAGCTGAACCGTCCTATCAATGAGGATGCTACCATCGCGCTCTACAAGTGGGACGACGAGCAGGGTAAGCATACCTTCTGGCACACCTCAGCACACCTCTTGGCAGAGGCACTCAAGGAGTTGTATCCTGGCATCCAGTTCGGTTTTGGACCTGCCGTCGAGAATGGTTTCTTCTATGATGTGCTGCTGAAAGACGGTGAGAGCATCAAGGAGAGCGACTTCCCCAAGATTGAAGAGAAAATGAAGGAACTGGCTTCCAAGAAAGAGCCCGTCGTTCGTCGTGAGGTGCCCAAGGCCGAAGCTCTGAAGGAGTTTGCTGCCGACGGTCAGACTTACAAGTGCGAACACATCGAGCAGGATCTTGAAGACGGTTCCATCACTACTTATACGCAGGGTCGTTTCACTGACCTCTGCCGTGGTCCGCACCTCGTGGACACTGGTGAGATCAAGGCCATCAAACTGACCTCCGTTGCTGGTGCTTTCTGGCGTGGCGATGCCACCCGTGAGCAGATGCAGCGTCTCTACGGTATCACCTTCCCCAAGAAAAAGATGCTCGACGAGTATCTGGTGATGCTTGAAGAGGCCAAGAAGCGCGACCACCGTAAGATCGGCAAGGAGATGGAGCTGTTCATGTTCTCAGAAAAGGTTGGTAAGGGACTTCCTATCTGGCTGCCGAAGGGCACCGATCTCCGTCTGCGTCTGCAGGATCATCTGCGCAAGGTGCAGAAGCGCTATGGCTATCAGGAGGTTATCACCCCGCATATCGGTGGCAAGAGCCTCTATGTCACCTCAGGCCACTATGCTCACTATGGTCAGGATTCTTTCCGTCCCATCACCACACCTGAGGAGGGCGAGGAGTATATGCTGAAGCCTATGAACTGTCCTCACCACTGTGAGATTTTCGCCTGGAAACCCCGTTCATACAAGGATCTGCCCCTGCGCATCGCAGAGTTCGGTACGGTTTATCGTTATGAGCAGAGTGGTGAGCTGCACGGACTGACTCGTGTGCGCTCGTTCACTCAGGATGATGCCCACCTCTTCTGCCGTCCAGATCAGGTGAAGCAGGAGTTCCTCAATGTGATGGACATCATCGGCGTGGTGCTGACTGCCTTCGGCTTCAACTTTGAGGCACAGATCTCCCTGCGCGATCCGGATAACCACGAGAAGTATGTAGGTACCGACGAAGACTGGGCACTGGCTGAGAAGGCCATTGTCGAGGCTTGCGAGGAGAAGGGACTCAATGCCAAGGTGGAATACGGCGAGGCTGCCTTCTATGGTCCTAAGCTCGACTTTATGATTAAGGATGCCATCGGCCGTCGCTGGCAGCTGGGAACTATTCAGGTGGACTACAACCTGCCCAAGCGCTTCCAGCTGGAATATACCGACGAGGACAACACGAAGAAGACACCTGTGATGATTCACCGTGCTCCCTTCGGTTCTCTTGAGCGTTTCACCGCCGTGCTCATCGAGCACACCAGCGGTCACTTCCCCCTCTGGCTCACACCGGAGCAGGTGGCCATCCTCCCGCTGTCGGAGAAATACAACGACTATGCCCAGGAGGTCTGCAAGAAGTTCGGCGAGGGTGGGGTACGTGCTACCATCGACCTGCGCAATGAGAAGCTGGGTCGTAAGATCCGTGATAATGAGTTGAAGCGCATCCCTTATATGGTCATCGTCGGCGAGAAAGAAGCCGCAGATGGTACTGTTGCTGTCCGTCCTCAGGGTGGCGGTGAACAGAGCGTCAAGACCATTCAGGAGTTCATCGATGAGTTGAATGCCAAAGTCGCTGAAATGACAAAGGATTTCTAACTTTGAACATTAAACTTTGAGCTTTGAACTTTGTGATTTGCTGATGTATTACAATTTGTAAACAGATATATT
Source organism: Prevotella sp. (assembly GCA_017428805.1). The sequence goes on from JAFRQC010000079.1 coordinate 13,467, forward strand.
GTTAAATATGTATAAAAGTTATCATAAAGTTTAAAGTTCAAAGTTCAAAGTTCAAAGAAAAATTGTAATTTTGCACCCGATTTCTTAAAAAATAGTTGATGAAGAATGACAATTTGAAGAATCAGTACCGTATCAACGAACAGATACGTGTACGTGAAGTCCGCATAGTGGGCGACGAGGGCAGCACAGTTGTTCCCACCCGCGATGCACTGAACATGGCCCGCGAGCAGGGTGTCGATCTCGTAGAGATCTCACCAAGCGCCAATCCGCCTGTTTGCCGTCTCATCGACTACTCAAAGTTCCTTTACCAGCAGAAGAAGCGCCAGAAGGAAATGAAGGCCAAGCAAGTGAAGGTAGAGGTAAAGGAAATCAGGTTCGGTCCCCAGACCGATGAGCACGACTATCAGTTCAAGCTCAAGCATGCGAAGGAGTTCCTTGAGGAGGGCAACAAAGTACGTGCCTACGTCTTCTTCCGCGGACGTTCCATCCTGTTCAAGGAACAGGGCGAAGTGCTGCTCCTCCGTTTTGCCAATGATCTGGAGGAAGTGGGAAAGGTAGAGTCAATGCCGTCACTCGAGGGCAAGAAGATGTTCCTCTATCTCGCTCCAAAGAAGGCCGGAACCAAGAAGCAGAGTCAGCAGGCCCGCGACCGTGAGGCTGCAGTGGCCGAAGCCCGCGAAGCCAAGAAAGCCCAGCAGGCTCCTCAGGCAGAGCCGGATACAGAGATGCCCGCCAACGGTGGTCTTCTCGCCAATGCTAAGATCTCTGCTGATGCTCTGAAGAAGCTTAAGGAAACTGAAGAGTAATCATAAAGCTCAAAGTTCAAAGCTCAAAGTTCAAAGAAAAAATAGGTGGCGCGCCCGGTATATGCGTAGCTGCCGATTATTAATAACAATTTAAAATTTAAAAACAATGCCAAAAGTAAAGACAAATTCCGGTGCCAAGAAGAGATTCTCATTCACCGGTACAGGTAAGGTTAAGAGACGTCACGCTTACCACAGCCACATTCTCACGAAGAAGACCAAGAAGCAGAAGCGCAACTTGGTGGGAACAACCATCGTTGATGATTCCAACATGAAGCAGGTACGTGACCTGTTGTGTCTCCGTTAATCCTATTGTCGAACATTTAAAAGTAGAAAAACTATGCCAAGATCAGTAAATCACGTTGCATCAAGAGCAAAGCGTAAGAGAATTTTGAAGCTTACCCGCGGCTACTTCGGAGCCCGCAAGAATGTTTGGACAGTAGCAAAGAATACCTGGGAGAAAGGTCTGACCTATGCCTACCGTGATCGTCGCAACAAGAAGCGCAACTTCCGCAGCCTGTGGATCCAGCGTATTAATGCTGCCGCTCGCATGGAGGGCATGAGCTACAGTGTCCTGATGGGCAAGCTCGCCAAGGCCGGTATCGAGATCAACCGCAAGGTGCTCGCCGACCTCGCCATGAACAATCCCGAAGCCTTCAAGGCCATCGTGGAAAAGGTGAAGTAAATCAGACTTTTCGTCGTGATAACCAAAGAGCCTCTCATTGCTGGGAGGCTCTTTTCTGTTATATGCTTATCGTCGCCAGCCACCGCCTCGGTTGTTGTCGCGGTTGCCCCATTTCTTGTCATAGCGACCCTCGGTGTCTATCTTGCCACCGAACATATTCAGACGGTAGCGCACGTGGAGCATGGCATACGAGTTGACGCTGTTGTACTGTGTGTCGCTACGGCCTGTGGCATTCACCCAGCGCTCATAGTTCGACTGCTGTCCGAGCAGGTCATAGAAGTTCAGGGCGACGATCAACGATTTATTCTTGAGGAAAGGCTTTGAGATCTGACCGTTCCAGATAAATTCGTTGGTGTTCATCGATTCATCGTTATAGCCTCTCCGGCTGCGCTCATGCAGGTTCATGCTGATTTCAAAGTCGAGTGGCAGGCGCACGAGGAACTGTCCACCGTAGTTCAGCTGCCAGGTGTCGAGGTTGGCAGTGGGCTGCAGCTCGTTGCGAGAGTGCTGGTAGTTCACGTTGCCGTCCAGTGTCACTTCCAGCCAGTCGTTACGATAGCCGAAGCTGAGACGCTCGTTGATGTTATACGAGCGTGTGGTATTCTTCGCCGCGTCTGCCTTGTCCTGTGCCACGTAGCTCACATAGTTATTATATCTCAGGCGCGTGTCTGTGCCGATGTTCCAGTGGGCAGTGGAGTCGAGAGCCGTGTTGAAGGTCAGGCCGGCATTCACGTTCCAGTTGCCGTTGATGTTCTCCGGCTGCGAGATGCTTCCACCTGTCTCGGGATTGTAGCGCACAAGGTTGGAGATGCTGTTGCGGATATGCCTATAATTGGCATAGAGGACAATCGAACGCTTGTAACGGACGATGTAGTTGTTGTAATAGACGTTGAGCGAGTTGGTGAACTGCGGCTTCAATCCCGGATTTCCCTTTGTGATGTAGAGTGGGTTAGAGTCGTCGACAATATTGAGCAGCTGTGTCATCTCGGGCTGTTTTGTGTCACCACGGTAGCGGATCCAGAGGTTGCTCTGGTCGCTGAACTTATAGTGGAAGTTGATCATCGGGGTGAAGTTGGTGACGATGCGTACGGTGTCCACATAGATGCCGCGATAGTCTTGTACGAAATCTGAACGCTGTGGCTGCAACAGGAAGCCGATGTTGTAGTCGTACTTCTCCTCGCGGTGGCGCAAGGTAAGACGCAGGTTGTGGGTGTAGTTCTTGTACTCCGAGAAGCGGCTGAGGTTCTTGTCGAGGAAGTTGTCCAAAGAGTCTCTGACGGTGTGCAGCCAGGGATCCCACTCGCGGTATTCTGGCTCGATGCCTTCAAAGATGTTCGGCTTCTGTTGGTCTTTGCTGAAGTCGTAGGTCTGACGGTCGCTCTTGTTCTGCGAGTAGCGCAGCTCATAGTTGAACTGCAGATGAGCGCCTTTCCACAGAGGCTCGCTATAGGTGGAGCTGATCACGTAGCCGCTGTTGTCTGTTGGTGTCGTGTTATATCGCGCGGTATAATAGGTGGAGTCCTGCCCAGCCATGTTCTTCACGCGGAAGAGATGCACCTCGTTATTGGATACATTCTCGTCCTGGTTGTTGCCGAAGCTTCCTTCAAAACGCACCATGATGTTACGCCCTTTGGGGTTCAGACGGCGATAGAGCTGCAGCATGGCCCAGGCGTTCTTGTTCAGGCCGTAGCTCATTGTGGCCTGCAGGTTGCGGTTAATCATGTATGGAGCTAATGGATTTGATGGATCTCCCGTCATATTCAGTTTCTCCACATCTTCCAGCGGATTGGCGGAGTAGAGGTATGGATCGGCATCAAAGGTGGCGGCGAGCGATTTGTTGGTGGCATCGTCAGAGCCGTAGGTACCATTGGCGCGTAACAGGATGTTCGTCAGCGTGTCGGGCTTCCACTCCAGTCTGAGGTTGCCCCGCCAGTTGTTACTGCGTGTGTAGTTCGATGTCTTGTTGTTTGAGAAGGTGCGCGAGGCCTCACTGTAGAAGTTTTCGCTGGCGTTCTCTGTCTGGTTGTCTCCGTCGCGGTGGTTCCAGCGCAGGCTGAAGTCCACCTTCAGCTTCTTGTTGTCGTCATAGTTCAGGTTGGTGCCCAGCATCTTCCGGGCGTTCAGACCACGACGGTTCCACCAACCCGCATTCTCCTCCTTATTGTTGAAGTTACCGATCAGCACGATGCGTGTCTTGTCGGTAAAGCTGCTGGCCATGCCGCGCGAGGCGTAGCGATGCTGTGTGCCACCGGCAAGGTCGAGGTTGGTCATATAGCCTCGGTTCATGCCTTTCTTGATGCTGAAGTCGAGCACGGTCTCCTTCTCGCCGTCTTCAATGCCGGTGATGCGTGCCTGGTCGCTCTGCTGGTCGTAGAACTTCAGGTTCTGGATGATGCTCACAGGGATGTTCTTCAGGGCGGTCTCCACGTCGCCCAGCATGAACTCCTTACCGTCGAGCAGTATCTTCTTCACCTCCTTGCCGTTGATGGTGATGTTTCCTTCTTCGTCGACCTCTGCACCTGGGATGCGCTTGATAAGTTCCTCGATGGCCGAGCCCTCAGGTGTGCGGAAGGCCTCGGGATTATACATAATAGTGTCCTTGCGCACGATGACCTGTGCTGCCCGTCCGGTGATGACTGTCTCTTTCAGCATGGTGGATTCCGACTCCAGCAGCAGGCTGCCCAAGTCCTGACTCTCGTTGCGTCGCAGCGTCACCTCGCGCTCCAGCGTCTTGTAGCCCACGGTAGAGATGCGGAGGCGGAACGTGCCGGGGCGTGGAGCCTCCACGTAGAAGTTTCCTTTCTCGTTGCTCACCGTTCCTCCGGCGAAGGTGCTGTCTGAGGCCTGGAACAGCTGGATGGTGGCCTGCATCATCGGTTCCTTGAGGTCAGCGTCGAGCAGTTGTCCGCTGATGCTCAGCCTGCGGCCTTCCGGCTCAGGCTGAGCGTATGCGGTGATGACTGTCAGTGTGATGGCTGTCAGCAAAATGAGTCGCTTATATAAGATGCAGATGTTCATGTCTATATTAGCCTGTAAGTTGATTTTGGCTGCAAAGGTACTAATATTTTTTGACATAGCGTCGCATTTTAGTTTTATTAAGAACGCAACCGTTATCGCTTCGTGGGCTTCACTTTTTTAAAACTGTCATCTGTCATCTGTAATATGTACCCTCTCACTTTCCATTGGCTGAGCATATTCATCGTGCCTTCTTCCGACTTGCCGTTTTTCAGTCTGGCTGCCACGGCATCGCTGAATCTGAATATCATGTCTTCGCCTGTCGGGATGCTTTCCAGCAGATTGCGCGGGCCTCGTTTCGAGGTGTGCACATCATCGTCGGCGTGGCGGATCAGGTCGCCCCAGAGCTTCATCTTCAGATAAAGGTCGTAGAAGAGGCTCCACCGGCAGAACGACTCAATCGCCTTTTCCCACTTCATGCCGTTGGCCGCATAGAGCAGACAGGCCTTGCGGAAGGCATGCACGAGGGCACGGTGCGTGAGATTGTCGAACACCTCGTCTTGTGACAGTCTGGCGAATTCCGCGCACTCCTGCTTGAGCCTTCTGGCCAGGCGCTTGGCCTGCTGACAGTCTATCACGCCTGTCGCCGACCGGAGATTGTCAATGAAGGGCTTCAGCGCCTCGTCATACGCGCTGTCGTAGTTGCCGAACACTGCGATGTCTGCGCCGATCTCTCCCTTGGGCACAGTAGCCAGACACAGACGTGAGATAGGACCGTCGGTCAGCACATGACTGAAATATCGGATCACCTTGGGTATCGTCGTGTTGGCATTCCAGTTCAGGTGCAGTTTGCCAGAGACTGTCACGCTCTGTGTACCGGCTCGGTCGGAACCGAACTTATTACTCTCGTCGTCGCAGAGCTTCAAGGTCGTAAACTGGTTACTTTTGCCTGTAGCGCCCTCAATCTTGTCCCACTGCTCCAGCTCATTCAACTTCACGTAGAGCGGTGCTTTCTGAGCCTCGGCCATGCGTTGCACAAGTCCGGCCTTCGTGATGTCCGACATGATGCACTGGATGATCAGGTCAGCAGGACGTTTAGGTTTCACCTTGTTGTTAGCCTGGCTGTTATAATCCTCGTTGAACTTGCGCAGCCGTTCACGGTTGATCTCATCTCGCTGTTCCATCTCGGCAGTGATGTGTTCGAGCGGCTGGCTGGTGCAAGAGTCCTTACCAGTGCCCGTCGGAGCCACGATCAGGCAGTTGATGCGCAGTTCGCGAATCTGATTGTCGGTATAGACGAAAGCCAATTGTCGCGGATAGGTCGCCAGCGGCGGGAAGATGGCCTGCGCCACAGTCGCCTTGAATCTCGCGGGTGTGCAGGAGGTGACAGCTTTTACCAACTTCGGCAGAGTTGGGGGAAGCTCAGGCGGCGTCTTGCTGGCAAAGATTCTCGACAGCTCCGACTGGCTCTCTTCTCCCGACTCCTGGTTCCCTTCTTCTGACTCCTGACTACTTAATCTTCTGCTCTCCCTGAACACACGCTTCTGAAACATCGTCAGTCTCTGGTTCGTATTCAGGTATTCCGTATAGTAGGCGTTCACCAGCGTCTGGATGTTCTCGTCCTGCCAGTGGTCGGGCATCAGCTCCTTCAGCACTCCGAGCGTCTCGCCCTGACTCAGCAGCTGGTTACAGCAGCTCAGCACCATCTTCACCGAGTTATGCCTGCCGCCTTCGTCTGTCAGGTCGCTCTCCGTCACGCCTTCCTCCTTCATACACTCGCCGAAGATAAACCTCGTCCGCTCATCCGCCTCGATTTCCCCTCCTGAGTAGGAGGGGTTAGGGGTGGTCTGATCCACCTTCTTCTCTGCGCAGCCTTCCCCTCCCAAGTTAGGAGGGGTAGGGGTGGTCTGAACGACCGTCTTATGCCCTTGCTCAGACCCCCTCTGGCTCCCCCTATTCAGGGGGAGAAGCCCTGCGGCTCCGTCTTCCCACGGCTTATAATGCTTATTCGCCTTCTTCGCTCCAGCTGGCACCTCTTCCTTTCCCTTCTTCTCACGCTCCTTCATCATCTTCCACTCCGCCTCGCACTCCTCCTTAGCCATCGGCTCCGTGAATATCTCATCGTCCAGATACACCAAGTCTTCAGCCTCGCCACTGGTCGAATAAACCACGCGCTGCAGATCGTGTGTATTCGTGTCCATCTCCAGCTTCAGCGCAAGTGCCACTCTCACCTGATTCTCCAAGATAGTCTTGCCCTTCTCACGGCGACACACCAGATGCCAGCCGCCACCAACCGAACGCTCCAGCATTATCAGCCCGATCTCGTCCTTCTTACTCAGAATGAGGTCTTTGATGGCTTTGCTCTGCTCGGCATCATAACAGTCCACATCATGGAAGAAGAAACTGCCCTGACTCTCGCAACCCGCCAGCAGACCATCCACATGCCCGATGTTATAGGCCAGCTGCAGCAGCTTCGCCTTCGCCTCACCGTCGCCTTGACGAGCCTTGGCCAACAGTTCCAGGTTCTCTTTCGAGTTCCTCAGCGCCATCAGTTCCGCTCTGTCCTTAACGGGTCGGGCGACCTTCTTGTTTCGCCCGTTCCCGTCTTTAGTATAAGTTATCTGATATATCATATCTACTTACTCCTTCTCTCCTTACTCCTTCTCTCCTTTACATATCAATCCGCTTATCTTCGCGGCAGCCTCATTGGCCTGATGCACCAGCAGCTGCGGCAGTTCCTTAACGCGTCTCTTAGGCAGCCAGAACTCAAAGTAGTACATCTCGTTCACACCCAGCGTCAGCGTGCTGTTGTCCTGACGATGGCGGTACTGGTCTGCATCATTGTCCCGTTTCTTGGGTTTGGGCAGCTCTTCCATATAGACATTGCCGTCCCTCATCGCCTGTACCTTGCACTTCCCGCTGAACGGCTCGATGCCCTTACCGCCCTGAAAATTCTGGAAGTCTGCCGTGTGCAGTCCGTTCTCCAACTTGCCGAAGGTCATCATGCCATCGACGGTTACATTACTCTCTTGATTCTTTTTCGATTTTGTTGCCATAACTCTTCTAATAAATCTGTGTAATCTGTGAAATCTGTGTAATCTCTGTGGTTCAGTTCTTAATCTTTACGATCTCCGTTGCCAGGACATCCTGAAACACCTTTCCCTGATACTCGTGGGTAGTGAATCGGAGTGTGGCCATCACCACATCGTTCTCATTGAACCTGCACGCTGCCAGATTGCCCAGCATGTCGCACACATACTCATTCTCATACTCAGAGCCGCCCAGTTCCTGAAGCACAATAATACACTTCTTGATTGTTCCCGTCTCATTTTTTGAGCTCTGAACGTTGAAGGCCTCGCCCTGATGCACTACTTTCAAAATCATTGTCTGCATAATATAATCCGTTTAATCTGTATAATCCGTTGTTTAAAAAATTAGTTTAATTCGTTTAATTCGTGGTCTTCAAAATATTTATCTTTCTTCTGTTCCCGGTCGGTCTGACTGCGAAGTGCAGCCACATCTTTCCATTCTTGCGTTCCAGCAGCAGTTCATCAAACAATTCGTTGTTCTCGTCGCTGATGTCCAGCAGTATGTTCGCATACCTGATCATCTGGTCCATGCCTGTCACCCGGATGTCAACGGCGCACCCAGTCAGATGATTGCTGTTGGCCACGCCACCTACCTCCTTGTTGACTTCTGCCGACCGATATCCGCTGTTCACAACAATCGGTTCGTCGCCATCGCCATACTTCCGGTTCCACCTTTCTCTCAGCATCTCCAGCCACCAGCACAGCCTCTTGAGATTCTTCACCTGCTCAGCCGACGGTGTATTGTCAGCCTTGCTCACAGTCTTCGTCATTTCCTCCAATGTGAAATGCTCAGTCAATTTTTCGCTTGCCATTTTTCTTTCAATTTTATTAATGAATACTTGTGTGGAGCCCGGCCGGAGTTCCATGTGCAAAGTTACGCCAATCTGTTCACCATAGCAAATTATTCCGCACAAGAATACATACCCAAAATTTGTTAAATACGGAGCGTAAGTTCTTGATTCACAGCAGACTTAATGGTAGACAACAAAACTTTCAAGTTAGTATGCTCACCATCCGTCAGCCACAGGAAAAAGTCGGTCTGGCTGTATCCTTGTGCCATCACGCTTCGGCCTTTCCCTGCAGCAGCCAGCAGATCGGCCATAGCCGAGTATAAGCGTTTCATACTGCCACGAGGAAGATCGTCACGGAAGTCCAATCGGTTCACATGCTGGAAGTCTGTTACTGGTGTTTTCAACAGCGGGCTGATCTCACGGATCATTCCCTTATAGTTCTCATAATAGTCGCTTTTGAAGAGATTTGCCAGCGATCTCGGGCGCTTTCTTTTCCGCACTGCCTTTGCATGTCTCTTTCTTTTGCCTTACTGCAACCACAACGGCGCAGTTTCCCGGTCAAAAAAGACAATGCAAAAGCACTATCTATATTACGCGTGTTTCCCGCTACAAAAATACAAAACTTTTATGGAACTGTCAAGGGCATAAGTAAAATCCTTAGAAAAATAGTCCTTTAGGGTTATATAAATAATGTGGACAACTCGTAGGTTATCCACAATGATAAGTAGTGCGCTCTATTTTAAACACGCCGGCTGCAGTCGTTTATATTGGTGGTCTTGGGTTGCTCCGGTGGTGTAGAGCTTTTGTTGAAAAATGATCAGTGGAACCGTCCCCGTGATCACATGACCGCAATGTTGTGGGCGAAGAGGAGCCTGTCCCCTTTGCGCCCCCAATACGTTTTTGCCCCGTGTTCTGACTTCGCGAGCACTTAGTTTTACTTGGCACCATTATTCTTTATTATATTAACTATGTCAACCAAATCTGCCACATTCACTTTACTGTCGTGATTAATATCAGCTTTCGTGTCAAAAATGCTATTTATGATGCAATTTAGGACAAAAGCAATGTCCTCATCATCAACAGTCCCATTGCCTGTTACATCGCCATGAATGGATATACCTTCCAAAGCTACAATGCTCATAAAGTTTTTCCATGGTTCAATTGCTTTGTATGCCTCAATGGAGGCGGCAGGAACGTGGAGGGTCATTGCTTGTGGAAAAGAAAAAGCATTAGGATAAGTGTAGAGTCCTTCGCCGCTCCATTTATTATTCCTGAGTTTTTCTGCCTGACAATAGACATCCGTTAACTCGTTGCAGCCACAAAAGGCATCCCTTCCGATGTATGTCACGCTGTTGGGGATGGTGACGGAGGTTAGGCCGCTACAAAGATAGAAAGCATCATCGCTAATTTCTGTCACGCTGTTGGGGATGGTGACGGAGGTCAGGCCGCTACAAAGATAGAAAGCCAAATTGCCTATGGATGTCACGCTGTTGGGGATGGTGACGGAGGTCAGGGCTTTGCAACCTATGAAAGCTCCAACGCTGATTGATTTCACGCTGTTGGAGATAGTGACGGAGGTCAGGCCGCTACAGCCATCGAATGCAGAGATGCCAATGGATGTCACGCTGTTGGGAATGGTGACGGAAGTCAGGCCGCTGCAATCATTGAAAGCATAATCGCCGATGGATGTCACGCTGTTGGGGATGGTGACGGAGGTCAGGCCGCTGCTACCATCGAAAGCATATTTGCCGATGGATGTCACGCTGTTGGGGATGACTGTGTTTTTGCAACCGGCAATTAGGGCATTGGACGACGTCTCTATGATGGCGTTACAATTATCGCGAGAATCGTATTTCGCATTACCTGTTTCAACAACAATAGAGGTCAAGCCGCTGCAACGTCGGAAAGCAGTCTTGCCAATGGATGTCACGCTGTTGGGGATGGAGACGGAGGTCAGGCTGCTGCACCAGTCGAAAGCATCATCTCCGATGGATGTCACGCTGTTGGGGATGGTGACGGAGGTCAGGCCGCTGCACTCATAGAAAGCAGAATTGCCGATGGAAGTCACGCTGTAAGTATTTCCATTATAAACGACAGACGAAGGGATGACTACGTTGCCTGAATATTCATTGGAATAGTCAGAACCATACGACCCACGATAGCTGACAGCCAGCTCAGTATTGTTATTAGCCCATTTGTAATAGATGGTTTTACCATCTGAATTAGCGACTTCAATGTCGTGGGCGAAAGTCTTTGCTCCAGCCATGCTCATGAGCACGGTGAGCAGGATTGTGATAAAAGATTGTTTGTTCATAAGCGTTTATTTTTTAGTTATAATTGTTATGCTTGAATATACAGAAATAAAAAACGTGGACTCTTTACTTCGTCTACGGAAATCTCTGTAGACGTGAGTAAATCTCATTAGCATCAAAGGGGGCGCGGTGTGCGCAGATGCGTACTCATCACTTCATCATCCTTCTCCTTGCTCCACTGTCCAGTCTCCCAGAGGTGGTTCATCCCCTCCTCTGCCTTGCGAGCATAGTAATCGCTTACAATCTGACTCAGTTCTTCCAGTTCCTCCGTGGTCTTAATGTGTGCCAAGAGCTGGAGGAAATCCATCTGTGCTGCATTCAATCCTATTACCTGTTCCATAAATAATTTGCAATTACGGTGCAAATATAGGCAATTAATATGAATCTTCCAAATAATTTGGAGAATATCTCTCAGGGCGCAGAGGAGCCAGTCCCTTCTGCGCCCAGGGACTGTCCATATTTGCGAAATTGGTCAGGGATTGGTCATTACAGTGCTGCGATCTTTCTTAGTGTCTTGCCGAGGGAAGATGCGCGCCATCCCAGGCGCAAAGGTGCCTGACCCCATTGCGCCCATTATTTATTGAATATGAAATTGTTTGTTGATTAAGTTTAAAAACGACCTTGTCATTTGAGTATGTAAAATATGCATCCCAGTTTTCCTGCCAAACTTCTTTTGCCTTACAAGTTGTGACCCTATTGTTATCATCATATTCAAAGGAATACAGATTATCTCCAATAGCCATAGTTGAAATTGTTTTATCCAATTTTTGAGTATTGATTGTGTCAATTGAGTCTGTATCGGATGAACCACATGATACAATAAATAACAGAAATAATATCGATGTAATAAGCCTTGTTTTCATAACTATCTATATTTTTGAGTTTTATGTCATATACACAAAGGGACAGGAACATTGTGTAAAAGTGGACGTTCCAGTCTTTTGTCTTTATTTTGTCTTTGCTATGTCACCATAAGCGATTTGTTTTTAGGAGTTACAAATTAATATATTTCTCAACGAAAGCCGATGGAGTCAGGATTTCCATCCGAGTCTGGTCGGCATTCTTGTAGTCATCGATGTTTATTGTGATTATGGTACCACAACGATTTTGTGCAGCCGTCTGAAATTGGAAGCTATCCTCCAAATCGTTGAAATCATGATTGAAGATGGCGTTAAGCATTGTTGGCGGTGCTCTATATATTCTACGATAATGTTTGTATCAATGAATAGTCTCATAAATTGTATTTTTCTGCCAAGTGCTCACCAACAAGCTGTTCAGAGGTCTTACCCGTAGCTTTCACCATATCGCCCAACTGATCAAGCATGGCCAGCGGATTGGTCACTTGCGATGTGCCATAGTATATCGCAGCTGGCTCTGAAACCAATGTCGGTTCGTCTTTCCTTGTTTCTTCCATCATTGTTATTGTTTCACGGGGCAAAGATAGGAAATTTTTCTGAAAGTACCAAATAATTGGGGAAGTTTTTCTGGCGAGAGGATAGGGGAGAGTTGATGACAGATGACAGATGACAGTTTTTTTTAAAGGGGGTATTTGGGGCAGATGTTGAAAACAGATATACATAGGTTTTTAAAAATTTAACATTCATTAATAGTGTATGTTAAAATTTGGGATGTTAGGGAGCTGTTTTAAAACTGTCATCTGTCATAACTGTCACGAGAAGTTTAGTTAGGGTAAACTCCGGGTTTAGTCTAAGTAAAGTCTGACTTTAGTCTATGTAAACCTCCGGAAACGGGAAATGAAAATATTTTACTAAAAAATGTAAAATAATTTGGTGGTGTCAAAAATTATTACTAACTTTGCACTTGAAATCAGGAGGAAGAAAGGGGAGGTGATAAAGGCGCCGGATCAGACCACCCCGCCCTGACGGGCACCCCTCCTACTCAGGAGGGGAAAAAGATACCTGAAAAAGCGGGAGCCAGCGACCCGGAGTAATTCCTGGCAAACGTAATAATTTAATTCTGTGTGGTGATAAAAGGACTAAAGAGTGTTAACAACCTTCCCGCCCCAAGCATAGTCCCTCCATTTGATGTCAGAAGTATAAGTTGCAGCTGTCTTTATCAGATGATCGAATAGATCATA
>JAFRQC010000080.1 GCA_017428805.1 Prevotella sp.
GCCGTACAGTTCGGTGAGAAGGACATCTTCGACCGTCTGTGGCGATGGGCGAAGAAATACATGCAGCATCAGGACGGCATCCGCGAAGGCTACTTCGCCTGGAGTTGTAAGACCGACGGCACCCGCAATGCACAGGGTGCTGCCAGCGACGGCGAACTCTATTTCATCACTGCCCTCCTCTTCGCCTCCAACCGTTGGGGCAACGACACGGGCATCAACTACAAGGCCGAGGCACAGCGTATCCTCAACTGCATCCAGCCGAAGGAATATGAACCCGAGCCACGTCCGGCAGGCTTCCCCAGCTTCGGTCCCCAGCAGACAGGACCTCAGAAGATGTATCTGATTGATCCCGAAACGCAGCTCATCACCTTTACCCCCGATGGTTTCGGACAGCGCTATACCGATCCCAGCTATCATATACCAGCTTTTTATGAGGTATGGGCGAAATGGGCCGATGACGGGCGTTCTGAATATTGGCTCGAGTGCGCTAAGAAAAGCCGTGAATATCTGCACAAGGCCATCAACCCACAGACTGGACTGAATCCAGATATGAGCCAGTACGACGGCAGTGAGATGCAGATGCCCCGTTTCCCTGGAATGCCACAACGTCCACAGGGTGCCCCACGTCGCAATGGCGGCAACAACTTCCGTTACGACTCCTGGCGCGTGCCGATGAACATCACCCTCGACTACGAATGGAGTTGTGCCGACGGAGAGTGGCAGCGCCAGTATGGTGAGACCATCCAGAATTTCTTCTATTCACAGGGTGTTGACACCTTCGTCGATCAGTATCGTACTGACGGAACCCTGCCCGAGGGCGATGAGATCCTGCAGGCAGGCGGTTTCCGAAAACTGCGCCACAGCATCGGCCTTGTAGCCACCACTGCTGCCGCCTCGATGCTCTGCAGCCACGACAAGAGTAAGGAGTTCGTCGATGCCTTCTGGAACGCTAAGCACGTTCCCTTCGAGGACGGCTACTTCGATGCCTACTACGACGGTCTCCTCCGCCTCTTCGCCTTTATGCACCTCAGCGGCAACTACCGCATTATCACAAAATAAGATTAATAAAGGCTCGCACTAGTTCAAGCCTTTATTAATCTTGGAAATAGACACGCTTGACACGGTTGGAGACAGCCGTGAGGACTTCGTAGGGGATGGTGTCGATGATGTCGCTAAGGACAGTGACGGGCAGGTGCTCGCCAAAGATCTCCACCTGATCACCCTCCAGACAAGGGATGTCGGTGACATCAATCATCGCCACATCCATACAGATATTGCCCACGTACTCTGCCTTCTGACCATGCACTAGACAATAGCCATGACGGTTGCCAAGGTGACGGTTCAGACCGTCAGCATAGCCAATAGGAATAGCGGCAATCACCGAGTCGCGCTCGATTTTGCCTTTACGACTATAGCCCACTGTATCCCCTGCAGGAACATGACGAAGCTGTAAGATCGTCGTCTTCAAAGTCGATACCGTCGACAACATCCTGTTGTCACGCGGATCGACGCCATAAAGACCAAGACCAAGACGACACATATCCATCTGACGCTCGGGGAAATGCTCGATGCCGGCAGAGTTGTCCATGTGGCGGAGGATCTTGTGGGAGAAGGCAGACTGGAGCTTCTGGCTGCCCTGCTCGAAAAGTTCAAACTGATGGGCTGAGAAGGCATCGAAGTCATCGCTGTCGGAACCCACGAAGTGACTGAACACCGAACGGGGAATGATGGCGTTCTGATGCTTTAAGCGATCAATTAGTTCGTCGATTTCATCGAAAGACCTTTGATCAGACCACCCCTCTCCCCTCCTACTCAGGAGGGGAGAATACCCGACATTAAAGCCCAGACGGTGCATGCCCGTGTCGAGTTTGATATGTACAGGCCAGCCCGTGATACCTTCCTTACGAGCTGCCTTGATGAGGGCATCCAGCAGACGGAAGGAGTAAACTTCGGGCTCAAGATCGTAGTCGAACATGGTCTTGAAAGCCGTCATCTCCGGATTCATAATCATAATGTTGGCGGTGATGCCAGCCTTGCGAAGGGTGACGCCCTCGTCGGCCACTGCCACAGCAAGATAGTCGACACGGTGATCCTGCAATGTCTTGGCAATCTCCACAGCACCAGCTCCATAGGCGTCGGCCTTGATCATGCACACCATCTTCGTCTCGGGCTTGAGGAAGGAACGGTAGTAGTTCAGATTCTCCACCACGGCATTGAGATTCACCTCAAGGATGGTCTCATGCACCTTTTGTTCCAACTGTTCCGTGATCTTATCGAAGCCGAAAGGACGAGTGCCTTTCAGGAGAATCAGTTCATCGTGCAGGTCGTTGAATGCGTTGGAGGCCAGGAAATGGTTCACATCAGCGAAGGACTGCTTATTGGCGATTTGGATCCGGTCTGCCTGGGCAGAGAGTTCAGGGCCGATACCGATGAACTTATCGATGCCACGCTTGAGACAGAGGTCGGAGACTTGGGCGTAGAGTTGGTCAGAGGGCGTACCGGTCTGGAACATGTCGGAGAGAATGAGAGTCTTGTTCAGACCCCTCCTAGCCTCCCCTAACTTAGGGGAGGAAGACTCACGGCGATTCATGAAGTCGAGGGCGATGTCGAGAGAGTTGATATCGCTGTTATAGGAGTCGTTGATGAGGATGCAGCCGTGTTGTCCCTGCTTCACCTCCAGACGCATAGCGACAGGTTCGAGACGGGGCATGCGATCAGCGAGCTGGGCTGGTGTAAGTCCTAAATGGAGCGCGACAGCCGCACAGGTGATGGAGTTTTCGATGGAGGCCTCGTCGATGAAGGGAATGGTGTAAGTGTTTTCCTCGGCCTGATAGATGTAAGTGATGGTCGAGGAAAGAGGAAGGAGGAAGGAGGAAGGAGTATAGTCTTTACGATTTCCTGTTACTACTGATTTGACGAAGAAGGGGGCATTGGAGTCGGAACGGGACCAGGCGATCTTTTCGCCTTTGTACTGCATACGACGGATGCAACGGCTCACGATGTCGTTGTCTGAACAATAGACCATCGCCTCCGTGTCGTGCATCAGTTCGAGTTTCTCCATGCACTTCTCTTCTATCGAACGGAAGTTCTCCTGATGGGGAGCACCCAGACTGGTGAGGACACCAATGGTGGGCTGAATGATGTCGCGCAGGGCAGACATCTCACCTGGTTGGCTGATGCCTGCCTCGAAGATACCCACCTCTGTCTGTTCGTTCAACAGCCATACAGAGAGGGGCACACCTATCTGGGAGTTGTAGCTACGGGGTGAACGCACAATCTTCTGTGAGGGTAAAAGCAGCTGATAGAGCCATTCCTTGACCATCGTCTTACCATTGGAGCCTGTAATGCCGATGATGGGGATATCGAACTCATCGCGATGACGTTCTGCCAGGCGCTGCAAAGCTGCCAAGGGCGATGGAACCACAAGGTAGTTGGCGTCGGTTTCCAAGTCCCCCGGGTTGGGGGACTTGGAAACCACGAAGTTACGGACACCACGGCGATAGAGGTCAGGGATGTATTTATTACCATCGTTGCGGGCTGATGTCAAAGCAAAGAACAAGGTCTCCTCAGGGAAACAGAGTGAACGGCTGTCTGTCAACAGCCAACCTATCTGGGCATCGGTCTGTCCGATGCGACGCGCTCCAATGAGCGTCGTGATCTTTTCTATCGAATATTGCATTTTACTTTTTTACCTTTTTACTTTTACATTGCAAAGGTAGGATATTTTTCCTTTAACGCCTCAACTTTTAACATAGTTTTATGCATAAAAGCCTTATATTCTTCCGATTCAGCATCGAAAGGCTTATGATTGAGGGCTGCTTTCAAAGGAGCCCACTCCTGGATGAAGGCCTTCGCCTCGTCGCTCAAATAAGTCTCAGAGAGCCGTTGCCAGATGTATTCCACTGCCTGATCCGAGGGGTGCAGCATATCGGGTTTGTAGAAACGATAGTCACGCAGTTCGTCGTTCATAATCTCATAAGCAGGGAAGTAGGTAACCCTTTCCCCTCCTGAGTAGGAGGGGTTAGGGGTGGTCTGAGCAAGGGAATCATGAAGCGGATCAGACCCCCTCTGGCTCCCCCTACTCAGGGGGAGAAACAATCGCTGAATAGCGAGGAGAAGGGTGGCTTTGGAGAGTTGGGAGGCGTGGTAGCCGTATTTGCGATAACGGATAGGACTGACGGTGAGGATGATGCGGACTGCAGGATTCTGCTCTCGCAAGAGGATGATGGCCTGCTGCAGGTAGTCAGCACAGGCTTCGACAGAAAGTTCTTCTTCCGTAAAGAGGAACTGGGGACGCTTCTCACAGTTGTCGACGATTTCATTGGTAGACCTCAAACGATAAACATGATTCGTGCCCAAAGTCAGAAAGACGGTCTTATATGGATCAGCCCCCCTCTGGCTCCCCCTACTCAGGGGGAGAAACAGACGCTGAAGCGTATGCAGAATACTGGCGGGGTTGTACATCACACCATAGGGATTGACCACAGCACGGAACTTCTCTTCCTGGAAACGATGACCTATCTCCGTAGCGAAACAAGACCCTACGAAGAGCATCTCTTCACAAGGGCCAATCCGGAAACCCGGATCCGGGATATCGACGATAGTACGGAAATCCATTAACTTCTGCTGACTTGAAGACCCTTCAGAGAAAGATCCATCTCCACGAAACGGGCGTTTTTATTCTGACGATGGTCAGAGAGGATCTGTTTGATGCGGGCTGCAGCTTCGGGATCCTTGGCAATCATATAGAGATAGCCACCACCGCCTGCTCCAGGGAGTTTATAGCCTAGACAGAGGTCATCGATGAGATCCGTCAGGGACGCCACGGCAGGAGGGTTCGTACCACTGTCGAGTGCCTGGTTCTGTTGCCAGGTCTTGCGCATCAGGAGGCCCATTCGTTGGAAGTCGTTCTGCTGGATGGCCTCATACATCTCCATTGTGTGCTCCTTCATCTCCCGCAACAGACGCAGTTCGGCGTTATCGTTGAGGAACATCCGACGAACGATCTCTGCGAGGATCTGCTTAGCTGTACGCGTGATGCCTGTATAATATAATAGGTGGCAGGGACGATACTCGGGTTGTGTCCATAGGTCGTTGGGTAACCAGCGCACCTGCGGATTCTGAGCGAATCCCCGTCCTGTCTGCAAGAGTTTCACGCCACCCAGCACACCTCCGAACTGATCCTGCCAACCGCCACCCGTGGTAAGCATCTGCTCGAGCATCAGCGTATGATGGCCTATCTCATTCTTGTCCCAGCCCAAACCGCAGAAGTCGTTGAGTGCCCCTAAGACCGTGGCAGCAAGGATGCTGCTTGTACCGAGGCCACTGCCTGCAGGGATGGCAGAGAGCAGTGTCAGTTCGATGCCTGAGCCAAAGGACTGAAGTTGGTAAAGGAGAGAAGGAGCATGGAGAGAAGGAGAAGAGTTGCCGAAGCCGGCGAGGACGAGGGCTGCCTTGGGGATGGAGAAGGGTGAACCGACATGCATGAAGTCCATCAGCTGTTCAGTGGTCTCCACTACCTCTACGGCACCGAGGTCGATGCTACGGAGTACGATGCGATAGTCCTTCGAGGGTTTGACGTATGCCTGCAAGGGAGGCTGACCATTCAGTTCGATGGCCAGATTGATGACGTTGCCACCTTCCATGAGACAGTAGGGAGGGGTATCGGTCCAGCCTCCGGCGATGTCGATACGAACGGGAGAGCGCCCCCAGACGATCTGATCGTCGGCGATTTGTTTTCGAGGAAGGAGGAAGGAGGAAGGAGATTACTCGAGGTGATTCCATGGCGGAGCAAGGAGAAGGCCTTGTCACTGTCGCCACGGAACATGGCATCGTGGATACGGGTCATGAGGGGGGCATCCTCAGGGAGAGGAGGCGGCAGAGGGATGTTTTCCTTTTGGAACTCCGAAGCAGCATCAGCAAGGTCGAGCTGATAGAAGACACTGTGGCGCCAGTTGTTAGCCAAGGCACTCCAGTTTTGTTTACGGAAGGCCTTGCGCTGAGCAAAGAGCCGACGCAGGTCTGCGCGCTCCGCCAGTTCGTTGCTATTTAGGGGTTCATCGATGCGATAACGACGAACTTCGTAGCCAGAGTCTCCGGTGATTGGCACGACATCAATACACTCACCTGGTGCCAGGGTGATGTCCCAATCGTTTTCCGGCACACCAGTGATGACATGGTCGTGGGTGAGATGCCAACGCTTGCCAATATGGCTGTTCTCGATCCAGATGTTGCGATTTTCCTCCGTGAAAGGAATCTCCATCACGGTATTCTGTACGAAGATAGAGGGATGTGGCTTGCGGTCAAGGTGCATGATCTCACGTTGGTCGTTCACGAGGTTCTGAAGCCTCAGCGTTGAAGAAATCATCTCCCGTGATGTACCGAAATGGTAGAACTCACCTCCTGCCAAAGGAAGAATCGCCACCTTCAACTGTCGCAGTTCTTCATCGACCATCGTTGGATCTGTACCGAGGCAACAGCCAAACTCGGAATAAAGGTCGTAAGTATTTAATTGAGAATTGAAAATTGAGAATGGAAAATTATGATTACACTTCTTCATCAGAAGAGAGACGGCACGGTCGGAGAGGAGCCAGACACCGATGTCGGTGAGGTAGAAATGATCGCGCTGGAGGTCGGTGAGAGTCAGGACGGATGGTTTCTGGAGCATCTGCTTCAGGACAGAGGGAGTCTGACGGCTACTGACGAAGACACCGTGGTTCTTCGCCACGGAGGCATCGAGCCAGAGGCCATAACAGACGACATCAGCCTCAGGGATGGGCTGCAGGGGTTGCGTGGCACGGATGAGCACATCACCACTGACTACCATCGTATGGATATTATCGGGTGCCATCGCCATCATCTTTTCGTATAATGGCAACTGCACACTCAGCAGGTTCTGAGAGAGTCGCTGTCCCCGTTCCCAACGGAACACAGGCAGGGGCATCAGCACCTTACCAGAAACGGCATAGCTGGGGAGGCGCTTGCTTTGTCCACCGGCATGAATCAGAATGCGCTTTTCTAGGCAAAGCCAAGAGTCAAACTCCTGACTCCCGACTCCTGACTCCTGACTCCTATAAGCCTCCTGCAAGAGCCAAGCGGTGCCACCGCCACTGCCGAGACGATGACCAACAGGGTCACAAGTGCAGAAGTATTCATCACGGGAGAGTCCCGTTACCTCATGAAACACCTCCACCAGATTCGGGGGCAAAGACAAGAGCTTTTTCACTTTGAACTTTGAGCTTTGAACTTTGAACTTTATGATTACCTCTTACGGCGGCGGTATTCTAGATAGCCAGCTCCGAGCAGAATAAGGAGCAATGCAAAGTATGCGACATAAGCCACAGTCTCAGTGGTGTTGACAGACTTCGGGAAGAAGGAGAGCACCACCTCATGACGACCTGGCTTCACATTCATCGCACGGAGCACATAGTCCACACGTCCCAGTTCTGCAGGCTCTCCATCGATGGTGGCTGTCCATCCGGGATAGTATATCTCAGAAAACACGAGCACCCCACCCCTACCAGAGTTCACGTCGTAGGTCAGACGATTGGGTTCATAGGCGGTGATAGTGACCACACTGGCGGTATCCTGTTCGACGGCCTCACCCAACTGTGCCTTGAACTTCGCATCGGCCACAGCCTGATGGCGCAGGTTGATATGTCCTAAAGCATCTATCTCCTGATTGGCATTGTCCACATAGCTGAGCTGATCGACGAACCAGGCATTGCCATAGACATAGGGGTTCTGGATGGGCACAGTCTGTCCACCCTCCAAGGGGAAGATGAAGTATTTCGCGTTGAGCATGTTCAACACAGGGAAGATACTATCGCCATTCACCCGTGTCATATCACCGCCTGCCTCAGAGACAGCCTTGAACAGCCGTTGCATCTCAGGATTGATATGACGCTCCACGAGTTCCTGATAACGACGCAGTTTGGCAGCATGATATCCACCGATGCTCTTATGATAGTAGCTGGTCTCGTTCTCGTTGAACGTGTTCGAGGCGAGGTTCAGCACACGGTAGTCGAGACTCTGGTCACGCAGAATCAGCTCATCCGCCTGTGTCTTCTGCTGCGGGGCCTCTCGCTCTGACTTCGGCACGAACATCTCGTCGTTCAGATAACGCTTGTTCACAATCCACAGGTCAAAGAGACAGAGCACGAGGATGCCTGCGACGGCATAGGTCTGTTTCAGCTTGCCGTAGTAGAAGAACAGCAGGATGCCCGTACCCATCAGAATGACCCAGAACGACCGCAGACAATCGCTGGTGAACATCGCCTGACGCATCTCCGTCAGGTTAGCCATCAACGGTCCCACATGTTCTGCCGGCAGACTCTTCAAGGCGCTCATCTCACTGGTCGAAATGAAACTGTCGAAGAACATCGTGGGGAAGAGTGCCATCAGTAGGCAGATGCCTGCGGTGAGGGCGAAGGATATGAGAAGATATTTTTTTGCAGTTCTTGCTTGCGCAAGATCTGCAAAAAATTCCCGCAATGCCAGCATAGCCAATAAAGGTATGGTGAAC
>JAFRQC010000081.1 GCA_017428805.1 Prevotella sp.
TGGTCGTAAGGAGAACCATCCTCTTTGGAAGCGCAGTACCAGTCAGGTGGAGCGTGTGATGGGTGAGGCGCTGGGTAAGATCTACTCAGAGAAATACTTCCCTGAAGCCGCTAAGCAGCGTATGATCACGCTGATCAAGAATCTCCAGATTGCCCTTGGCGAGCGTATCGCTGCCCAGGACTGGATGGACGACTCTACGAAGGTCAACGCCCTGCTGAAGCTGAACACCTTCTATGTCAAGGTGGGTTATCCTGATAAGTGGACGGATATCTCAAAGCTTCAGATTGATCCTGCCAAATCTTATTACGAAAATATGCAGGAGTGTGCTAAGTTCTGGAATGCCTGGCGTCTCGACCATACGGTTGGAAAGCCCGTTGATCGCGATGACTGGTATATGACACCTCAGACCGTCAATGCCTACTATAACCCCACCACCAACGAGATCTGCTTCCCTGCTGGCATCCTGCAGTATCCCTTCTTCGATATGGCTGCCGACGATGCCTTTAACTATGGCGCCATCGGTGTGGTGATTGGCCACGAGATGACACACGGTTTCGATGATCAGGGCCGCCGCTTTGACAAGGATGGAAATATGCACGACTGGTGGAAGGAAGAAGATGGAAAGAACTTTACAGCCCGTACGGATAAGTATGCTGACTTCTTTGGCGCTATCGACGTGCTGCCTGACCTCAAGGCAAACGGACGCCTGACATTAGGTGAGAACCTTGCAGATCACGGTGGTCTCCAGGTCTCCTACGCTGCTTATAAGAATGCTACGAAGCGTCAGCCTCTGGGAGAGAAGGACGGTCTGACGGCCGACCAGCGTTTCTTCCACGCTTATGCTGGTGTCTGGGCAGGCAATATCACCGAAGAGGAGATTCGTAATCGTACGAAGAGCGACCCCCATTCCCTGGGTCGTTGGCGTGTCAACGGAGCCCTTCCGCATATCAATGCCTGGTACGAGGCTTTCGGCGTGAAAGAGGGCGATAAGATGTTCATTCCTGAGTCAGAACGCCTCCAATTGTGGTAAAAATGGCTCTTTTTAGCATAAAATGCCGTCGTAAATGTAAATTTACGGCGGTTTTTTTTGTTTAATTAGTTTTTTTTCATATCTTTGCACCTAACTTATGAGAAAATGCTAAATTATGATGGACGAAGATATTACACTTAACCCTGAGAATCCCAGTAATGGAATGCTGGAGAGACAACGCGAGGAGATCAGTCTGACTCGTGAGGTGGAAACCCCTGCCCAACAGCAGATGCGGATGCGGACTGCTGCAGGTGTCAAGTGCCCCCATTGCGGCACTATCAATGATCCCGAAGCAATCTATTGTGAATCGTGTGGTAACCCTATAGGCAAGACTTCTTGTCCTAACTGTGGCGCAGAACTCGACCCTGATGCCGACTTCTGTGAATCGTGCCGTAGATATATCAAACACGATATTTGCAGTTTCTGTGGAGCCCGACTTTCCAGCGCTGATGCGTTCTGTCCGGAGTGTGGAAGTCCGAGAGGGGGTATCGTCTGTCCAGTATGCCACACGTTGAACGACTTCTCTTTCTGTAAACAGTGCGGATACGCCCTGACTGAGGATGCACGTCGGTTGATGGAGAAAGTACATGAGATGCCTGAATTCAAGGAACTGCAGAAGTTGGCCACCAGCCTTCAGCAGCTGGAGCAGAGCATCCCTTACTCTTCAGAGCGTGACCTGCTTAAAGATCAGCGGAACATCAAATTGCGTGAGCGGGTGCTCACCTTGTTGGCAGAAGACCGTGGCATCGCCCATCCGGTGATTCCTGAATCAGAGAACAAAAGGTTGAGCAAGGAAGAGTATAATGCCAAGAAGAAGGAACGTCTTGAACAGATCGCCGCTATCCTGGATAAGATGGTCCAGGCACCACAACCCAAGCCGGCACAGGTCCGCAATTATGCGATGGCCTGTCGTCCGCAAGGTGTCAGACTGGCCTGGGAGTGCAATTTCAAGCACGCCTTGCACTCCAGTCCCTGTGGCTGTGCCAAGCCTCAGTTAGGCGGCAAGTGGATTATTCTTGGCAAGGATATTAAAAAGGAAATAAAAGACGATAAGTAAAATATGAGTACGGAAAGAACTTTGGATCCAGGACGCCCGGATCAGACGGATCATACGTTACGACCTGATAATGAATCGACGATGCGCCCTTCCGTAGTCGAACCGGAGGAACGTACATTAGACGGAACGGCGCGAGCTGACGGTATAGAAGCCTCATCAGCTGATGTCAAGGAAGATAGTTTTATCCTGAAGGGTATCAGCTACCGGCGCTTGAGCGTCCTGAGTGAGAACTCCGGCGAGGCACAGGTCTTCCTGGTGGAACATGATGGGAAAGACTATGTGCTGAAGATTTACTATCCGAACTTCGACGTGAACAAGAAGATCCTTCAGGCCGTCTATAACTTCGGTTTTGAAATGATCGTCAGGGTTTACGACTTCGGTAAGACATACGTTGATGGCAAACACCGTTATTATGAACTGATGGAATACCTGAGGGGTGGTACATTGTCTGAGTATCGTTTGAATGGCGACCAGGACAAGTTCCGTCGTATCGCCCTGATGGGTGCTGCCGCTTTGGCCTATTGTCATCAGAGCAATATCCTTCACAAGGATGTCAAACCCAGCAACTTCTTCTTCCGCGACAAGGATCATTCTGAACTGGTGTTGGGAGACTTCGGCATCTCGAGTATGCTGGATCAGGACGGGAAGGCTCATAAAACCACCCAGGCCCGTACCCCAATTTTCGCTGCTCCTGAGATGTACGCCGATGTGATTGACGGTGTGGTGGAGGTGACGCCTGCTGCCGACTTCTATTCATTGGGTATCACCCTGATGGCATTGTGGCTGGGAGAGTCTCCTATGAGTTCCAACGAACGGGTGATGATGCGTCAGAAGAATGAAGGCCGTATTCCTCATATCAACGAACTGCCAGAGCGGATCAGGCTGCTCATTCAGGGACTGACTGTCGTGAACCCCACCAAACGTTGGGGATATGATCAGGTGGAGGAATGGTTCCTCGGCGGAACGCCTTCGGTTGACCTCTCTTCGCCTTTCCTGAAATATAAGAGTTTCATTGTCGATCCGGAACGCAATCTGGTGGCAGACAATATCCACGAACTGATACCGTTACTGCTCGACAACGAGAAACTGGCTATAGGTTATCTTTATACAGGTCGTATCAGCAGTTGGCTGGAGTCCTGTGGTAACCAGAAACTGAGTACCATCGTGAAGGATATTGTCGTGAACCGTTATCCTGTCGACCAGCATGCTGGTCTGATGGCTGCCGTCTATGCGATGGAACCGACCTATCCTTACAAGGATGTGAAAGGAAACCTCTGCGAAGACATACACAGCCTGGCCATCTCACTATTGAGCTACCAGAAAGAGTATGGTCTGTTGCTGACCAATCCGAATGACAACTTGTTCCTGTATCTGGAGTCGCATACGAAATGTAATGTGGAGCGTATCCGTTCATACTTCTCTAAGTCAGATGCTTCTAAGATCCGTGTGGCTATTATCAGGACGGCTTTGGAGATAGACCCGGAGATTCCGCTGATTCCTCGTTTCCCGTCTTCTTCTTTGAAAGAGATCGTGAAGACTTTTGGCAGGGAGGCTCTGACGGCGGACGACTGGTGCAGTCTGACAGATGGTCGCCTGTTGTCATGGATGTATAGTCACGAAGACCGGATGGCTTGTGAGAGTCTGAGAATCCTGACGGAGGGACAGCCCTATTCGGAAGCATTGTCATACAAGGTGCTTTACAATCTGGACCGTGACGCCGCTTACGACCTCAATCGCGCTTCCACATCAATCCAGATTGGTGAATATCTGTGTGAACGGTTGAAGCAGGCACAGCATCTTGGCGAGAAGGAATTCTGTGAGGAGATGAGTGATCTGACGGATCTGAACGGCCGTTTCAGTTATTATGCCCAATTGCATGGCTGGACTGAGATACTCAATGAGTATAACCGTTGCTTTGATATGACGTCAGAAGAGAACCGTGAACGCCTCGGAATCTACGACTATAAGACGGCCACCTATCGTTTCTGCCGTATCCTTGGTGTGACGCCTGTCTATAAGATGCCCGATGGTGCCGAATATACTGACGGGCTTAACCTGGATATCCACAACAACGCTTTGGTTCGTAATGAGATCCGTAATGGCTCGTTCCCCCAGTGGCTGTCGGTATTCTATCACGAGAATCCGCAGACCGACTTCTCTGAGGAATATGCTTACGAAAGGTCGTTGGAACAGTGGCTGAGGAAACTTGGTGAGATTGACTTCTCTTATCCTTATCATAAACGTTTCGTTGATGCTTGTGAGGAGACAACGAAACGGGTGAAGAGTGTCCGTGACAACTGGCAGCGGGCCAAGGGTAGGGAGCAGCTGTGGCGCACGGTCTTCTATTCGCTGTGTGGCCTTTGGATCCTCTTGGTGCTGTTCATAGGTGTCAAGGACCGTACCTATTTGATGAATCATACGTTCCTATGCATCGGTCTGCCGTTGGGTGGTATGACGGGCATCATCGTCGGAACGAGGGCTTATTTCCGAGGCTACGACTTTATGTTCTCAGTCTTATGGGGCATAGCGGGAGCCTTGTCTTCCTTTATACCTATTATAATACTAAAGTATATGGGCCAGTCACATCCGAGCTTGTTTAATGTGACCATCGTCCTCATCACCCTTGCCTATATGTTGGTCTGCCATCTGACAGACTTCCGTGGTGACCAGAAAGCAGATAGTAAACTGATCTCAGAGGTACTTGACGATGATGTGAAGTCCACGTTGCTGGAACCGCTGTATTATACTTTCAAGACCAAGTCATATAGGTTTAATGGTTCTAAGTTCGGCATATTGAACGATGTGACGGATCAGGTGCGTTCCATCAGTGGCGAGAGCGTGCTCCACTATGTCTTGTGGAGTATCCTGGCCCTGATCTTCGTCCTGAACTTCA
>JAFRQC010000082.1 GCA_017428805.1 Prevotella sp.
GAGGACGGCCTCCCGCATGATGACGCGGATGTCGACGGAGGTTTCAGTAATGCCACCATGCGAGATACGCACTTTCTTGATGAGACGGTAGTGCTGGTTCAGTAATAGTGCCCAGAACTCCTCGACGTCAAGATCCTGCATAACAGGGTGCATGTGATTGTAGATACGTGTGGCAGTGCCGAGGTCTGGGCGCTCTTCGGGAGTCTCTGCCTGACGACGTTTGCCCAGTTCGCAGGCAGCAAGGATGCTGATGGCCTTTGCCTTGCCGATACCATTATATTGGCAAAGGTCGTTGATGGACATCTTCCCCAGCGTGTTCAGGTTGTTGTTGCAGTCGGCGAGTATCCGTTTCATAAGATCAACGGCGCTCTCTTTCTTTGAGCCAGAGCCGATGAGGATTGCCAACAACTCGGCACTACTCAGTGCTTCAGTTCCGAGGCTTGCCATTTTCTCGCGAGGGCGGTCTTCTTCTGCCCATTGATTGATGTTGAGTTTCTCCATAGTGTTCAATTTAAGTTTTAAAGGGTTATTATTTGTAGAATGTTTTTTCAAATGCTTGGAATTCGTCTTGCTTCAGCACGCATCGCTTCCACCACGATTCGATGAAGCCCAGCCCGTAGCCCATTAGTTGGACGAAGGCCGCTGGGACGGAAAGCAATCCCACCCGCAGACTCCGGTTTTTGATGGTCGAGTCGATGCAGATCAGCAGACTATATAATATAATAGGTATCCAGGGGGCGAAACACATCCAGTAGAACTGGTCGCGATCGACGTAGTGCATCAGTGCCCTTCCTACGGCAGAGATAAGTATCAGCGCGATGACGCCTACGGTGAATACCGTCGGCAACAGGTGGACAAGTTTCATGGTGCCAGGATGTCGCTTCTCGAGGTTGATGCGGGCGATACCGCTGTTATACACCTGACGGAAGAACTTCTTGAAGTCCGTGCGCCGTTTGTGCCATACCCAGGCATCTGGGAAGAGCCTCGGACTATAGCCTGCCTCTACGATGCGGTAGGAGAAGTCAATGTCCTCGCCAAAGCGCATCTTCGTGAATCCACCTAATTGCTGATATACATCGCGACGGATGCCCATGTTGAACGAACGGGGATAGAACTTGTCGAGTTTGGCCTTTCCGCCTCGGATGCCGCCAGTAGTGAAGAATGAGGTCATCGAGTAACTGATAGCCTTTTGCACAGGGGTGAAGGAGTCGTGGGCAGCATCAGGTCCGCCAAAGGCGACGATTTCCTCGGAAACTGACAACAGCGATTTGTCGATGGCTTCCAAATAGCCCCCTGGCAACACGACATCGCTGTCTAAAATGAGGAGCCATTCACCGTTGGCACGTTCGGCACCGTAGTTGCGGCTCTGCCCAGGTCCGCTGTTCTCCTTGGCATAATAATGCAAAGCAAGGATGTCTGCGTATTTGTCGCAAACATCCTTGCAGGTCTTTACCGATCCGTCTTCCACAATAATCACCTCGAAATCCTTCTGTGTCTGATTAGATAGGCTTTCGAGAAGTTCGTCCACTTCATCGGGACGATTATAGACGGGAACGATAATCGAGTATTTCATTATTCCTTGACGCGCTGCAGATAGCTGCCGTCACGAGTGTCAACCTGAATGAGGTCGCCTTCGTTGATGAACAGGGGAACACGCACCTCAACGCCAGTCTCCAGTGTGGCGGGCTTCAGGGTGTTGGTAGCGGTGTCGCCCTTGATGCCGGGCTCAGAGTGAGTGACGCGAAGAACGGTCTTCACGGGCATCTCAGCATAGAGGATAGTACCGTCGGTAGTATCAGAAACGACCTCCACGATGTCGCTCTCTTTCATATACTCATGTCCAATCACGAGTTCGTTGTCAATGGGAATTTGCTCGAAGGTTTCCTGGTTCATGAAGATACGTCCAGACTGGTCCTCGTAGAGATACTGATAGGGGCGACGTTCGATGACGACGTCTTCCAGTTTCTCACCGATATTGAAGCGGCGCTCCAATACGCGGCCGTCGCTGACGTTCTTTACCTTGATGATCATAATGGTGTTACCCTTGCCTGGCTTGCGGTGCTGGAAATCGATGCACACCCAAATGCCACCGTCCATGCGAATGGCGGTGCCTTTTTTAATGTCTTGTGAATTAATCATATACCTATAAATGTTACTTTTGTATCGTTTTCGGGTGCAAAGTTACTGTTTTTTTGGAAAAAAACATAAAAAGTTGCACTAAATTTCTCATATTTCTTGCGTAATTCAAAAGAAATGAGTACTTTTGCACCCCAAATCGTTGAATTTGAACAAATAAATAAGTATAAAAAGCAATGAAGAGAACATTTCAGCCGCACAATCGCCGTCGCGTCAACAAGCACGGCTTCCGTGAGAGAATGGCCACCAAGAATGGTCGCCGCGTACTGGCTGCCCGTCGTGCTAAGGGCCGCAAGAAGTTAACGGTTTCTGACGAGCGTCACGGAAAGTAATTCCTGTCGCCAATCAGTGAAATTTGAACGAAACAGAGTGAAGTGGAGAGCAATCTTCACTTCTTTCTGTTTTTTATACCTTTATTATTTGGTTTTTTAGCCGAATTGCAGTACCTTTGCACGTGAAAAATCAGAAACGAGATGAAAGTAAAGGAATTCTTCGGTAAGTTTGGGAGTGCCTTTCTGTGGGGTAACCTGTTGGCGATGCTGATTGTCATCGTGCTTTTGGCACTGGGTGTGAAATACGGACTCGACTGGTATACCCATCACGGTGAAGGCGTCAGGATACCTAAGGTGGAGGGCATGGACTATGGTAAGGCCCGCAGTCTTTTGGAGGCCCATGGTCTGAACATCATGGTCAGCGACTCTGGCTATAACAAGGCGATGGCAGCCAACAGCGTCCTGATACAGAATCCGGGTGCTGGTACGACGGTGAAGTTGGGACACACGGTTTATGTGACGGTTAACTCCCCCTCGTCGCCTTCATTTGCCATCCCCGATATCGTTGATAACAGTAGTTTCCGTGAGGCAGAGGCAAAGTTGATGTCCCTGGGCTTCAAGCTCACGCCTCCTCAGGAGGTGGCTGGCGAGAAAGACTGGGTTTATGGTGTGCTCTGTCGTGGACGACGTGTCTCTGCTGGTGAACGTGTCTCTATCGACCACCCGTTGACCCTGATGATAGGCAGCGGGGAATATGATTCCGATGAAGAAATCGATTATATCGAACCCGAGTACCGCCTGATGGAGAGCGGTAACGTGGACGAGTTTGAGGAAGTGGTAGAGTGATCAAGAATTAGTGAATTAGAGAATTGGACTACTTAGATGATGAAGAACTGGATCTGATGGCCGATGCTGATGCCGATGAGCAGGCGGATGACGGTCAGCTCTATGAACACTTCCGTATAGAGGTGGACAAGGGGCAGGACTCTGTTCGCATCGATAAGTTCCTCTCCGAGCACCAGCCGCACTCCAGCCGCAACCGTATCCAGAAGGCAGCCGACGCAGGTTTCATCCATGTCTGTACGGCCGAGGATATCAAACAGGGACGCAGTGCCCGGCCTGTGAAGAGCAACTATAAAGTGCGTCCTGGCGATGTCATCACCTTGATGCTCGACCGTCCGCACTACGACACGACCATCACTCCAGAGGATATCCCCCTCGAGGTGGTCTATGAGGACGATGATCTCATGGTCATCAACAAGCCCGCAGGCATGGTGGTCCATCCCGGTTGTGGCAATTTCAGTGGCACGCTGGTCAATGCCATCGCCTGGCACCTGAAGAATCTGGCCACCTACGACCCTAACGACCCAGAGGTTGGACTCGTCCATCGCATCGACAAGGATACCAGTGGCCTGCTCGTTGTGGCGAAGACGCCTGATGCGAAGACCTCGCTGGGTAAGCAGTTCTTCAACAAGACTACCCACCGCAGCTACAATGCACTCGTCTGGGGTAACTTCGTGGAGGATGAGGGGAGGATAGAAGGCAACATCGGACGTGATCCGAAAGACCGTCTGCGGATGGAAGTCTTTCCTCCCGACTCGGAGATTGGCAAGCCGGCCGTCACTCATTACAAGGTGCTTGAGCGCTATGGCTATGTCACCTTGATAGAGTGTATCCTCGAAACGGGGCGCACGCATCAGATCAGGGCCCACATGAAGCACATCGGCCATCCGCTGTTCTGCGATGAGCGCTATGGTGGAACGGAAATCCTCCGTGGCGAACGGACTGCCAGTTATAAGGCGTATATTCAGAACTGCTTCAAGCTCTGTCCGCGTCAGGTGCTCCATGCCCGCACTTTGGGATTCGTCCATCCCTCGACGGGCCAGCAGATGGACTTCACTTCTGAGTGGCCTGCCGATATGACGGCCCTCATCGAAAAGTGGCGCAAATATATAAAAGGAAAAGAATAGTAAAATTTAGAATATATATGAAGAATATGAAGAGAACCATTGCCATCGTCTGTGGTGGCGACTCATCCGAACACGATGTTTCATTGCGCTCGGCACAGGGACTTTACTCCTTCTTCGACAAGGAGCGTTATGATGTCTATATCGTTGACATCAAGGGCCTGGACTGGCATGTCGAGCTGCATGACGGCACGACAACCAAGATCGACCGCAACGATTTCTCCTTCGTCGAAGACGGCAAGGCCAAGTTATTCGACTATGCCTATATCACCATTCATGGCACTCCGGGTGAGAACGGCCTGTTGCAAGGTTACTTCGATCTGATCGATCTGCCCTACAGTACCAGTGGTGTGTTGGTGGAGGCTATGACTTTCGATAAGTTCGTGCTCAATCAGTATCTGCGCAGTTATGGTGTCAGCGTGGCCGACTCCCTGTTGATTCGCAAGGGTTACGAGGAACTGGTGAGCGACGATGAAGTCGAGGAGCGCATTGGCATGCCGTGCTTCGTCAAGCCTGCTGCTGACGGATCGTCGTTTGGCGTATCCAAGGTGAAGAACAAGGACCAGTTGGCTCCTGCCATCCGCAAGGCGATGTTGGAGAGTCCTGAGATTATGGTCGAGAGTTATCTCGAAGGTACGGAGATTACGCAGGGTATCTATAAAACCCGCGAGAAGACTGTCATCTTCCCCATCACCGAGGTGGTGACGAGCAACGAGTTCTTCGACTATGATGCCAAGTACAATGGTCAGGTGAAGGAGATCACGCCGGCACGCATTGCTCCAGAGATTGCCGACCGTGTGTCGAAGATCACCAGCCACATCTACGACATCCTCCATTGTAATGGCATCATCCGCATCGACTATATCATCTCTCCTGAGGGTAAGATCTCGATGCTTGAGGTGAACACCACACCAGGTATGACTGCCACCAGTTTCATCCCCCAGCAGGTGCGTGCCGCCGGCCTTGAGATGAAGGATGTCCTTTCCGACATCGTTGAAAACTCTTTTTAATTGAGAATTGAGAGTTGAGAATTGAGAATTATGATTACCCTAATCCCTTGAGTTGTGCTACAGAGGAAAGAGAATATTATTTTGACAAAGACGGATGCATTTGGTGATTATAAATAAAATGAATATTGCATTAAAGGAAGCGGATGAGACAGAGTATTGGTTGAAGAAGTTACAATCTGGTGAGTACATTACTCCATGTCAGTATGAGTCAATGCATAATGACAACGAGGAAATCATTAAGATTCTGACAAAAATAATAAAAACGATGAAACAAAAAATCTTATAGTTCATGGAGTCAGGTAATCATAATTCTCAATTTTCAACTCTCAATTCTCAATTGTCAGAGTTCGATGAGATTCGGCCGTATGAGCCGGAGGAGATGAAGCAGGCGTTCGAAGACTTGCTCAACGACCGCCAGTTTAATGTGCTGATGAAAGGCTTTGCCCCGTGGCTGCCGAAAGGCGTCCGCAACGGACTGCTGCGGCTTGCCTTCATGGGCGTCAAGACACCGCTCGATTTCCAGAAACGGTTCATGAAACCCATTGTGAAGTATATCATCCGTAAGCACACCGATGGCTGTACCTTTGATGATCACTTGTTGTTTACAGTTGACGGTTTACAGTTTACAGATGATTACTCTGCTGCGGGTGAAGGGCTTGCTAGCAAATCAACTGTAAACTGTAAACCGTCAACTGTAAACCAAAGATTCACCTTCGTCTCGAACCATCGTGACATCGTGCTCGACTCTGCCTTCTTGGATATGAAACTGGTTGAGAAGGATTATCCCACCACCGTCGAGATCGGCATCGGCGACAACCTCCTGATCTATCCTTGGATCAAGAGGCTCGTCCGTATGAACAAGGCCTTTACCGTTCGCCGTGGTCTTTCCCTCCGTGAGACACTCGCTGCCTCACAGCTCATGAGCCGTTACATCCATTTCGCTGTGACACAGAAGAAGGAGAACATCTGGCTGGCCCAGCGCGAGGGTAGGGCAAAGGACTCCGACGACCGTACCCAGGAGGCTGTGCTGAAGATGCTGGCGATGGGCGGCGACCTTCAGGAACTCAATATCGTGCCCCTGACCATCAGCTACGAGTACGACCCCTGCGACTATCTCAAGGCTCAGGAACTGCAGCAGAAACGCGATAACCCTGCCTTTAAGAAGTCCCGTCAGGATGACCTCGACAACATGAAGACGGGTATCTTTGGTTACAAAGGTCGTGTACACTATCATTGTGCAGCACCCATCAACACATGGCTTGAAGAACTCTCCGACCTTCCCAAAACGGAGTACTATAAGGCTGTGGCAGGACGGATGGATAAGGACATCCATCAGGGTTACGAGTTATTCCCCTGCAACTATATTGCCCTTGACGAACTGCATGGTGATGCTGCCAATTCCGCTCACTATACGAAGGCCGACAAGCAGCGTTTCGAGAACTATCTCGCAGGTCAGATGGCCAAGATCATACTCGACAACAAGGATGAGGCTTTCCTCCGTGAACGCATCCTCACGATGTATGCCAATCCGTTACTCAATAAACTTGCTGCCGTATGAAGTCCTTTCTTCGTCTGATAGTAATCATAATTCTCAACTCTCAACTCTCAATTCTCAATAGCTCCTGCACTCAGGACGGCTACGACAAGGGCGAGGGGCAGTATTCTTATTTGCGTGGCGACTTCGTTGAGGCCTATATTGGAGCAGACAAGAATATGGTCTCTCTCTTGACTGATGAGGGTGAGACACTTCCTTTGTCACAACCCTATACCGCCAAATGGATTACCCGTTCCGACACCGTCTATCGCTGTATGTTATATTATAATAAGGTACGCGATAGCAAGGGACAAACTGTGGCTGAACCCATATCCGTCGGTGAAGTGCCTTGTCCGGTGATTATCCCTTTGTCAGAGCTTGAAGTGGAGATGAAGACTGATCCGGTGAAGTTCGAGAGTGCCTGGATGAGCAAGACGGGCAAATATATCAATCTTAGTTTTGCCCTGAAGACCGGCACGACGGAAGATGAAGAGGCCATTCACTCCTTGCGGGTCGTACAAGATACGATCATGAAGAATCCGGACGGCACCAGCACCAGCTATCTCCGTCTTTATCACGACCAGGGTGGTGTTCCGGATTACTATTCCACACAGGTCTATGCCAGTCTCATCACCTCGGAGATCCTTGCAGACTCCGCCTGTATCTCGATCAACACTTACAAGGGAATCATCACGAAGGCTTTTCAGATCAATAAGGAATAATGAAAATCAGAATCGTCCTGTTCGTCTCCGCGATCATCGCAGTCTTCTGCTTTTTCCAGTTTTGGTATCCCTACCATTTCTTCTATCACGAGCAGAACCAGATCTTCCTTTGGGAATGGGAATACGTATCCGGCTATTTCCAGAAATCAGGGGGATTGGCATCCCTGATAGGTGATTTCTTGACACAGTTCTACTATTACTTGTATGCCGGGGCGACGATTCTGACGCTCTGCATCGCACTGGCTGGCTTCTTGTTGTATCAGACGCTGACAAACCAGAAAGTAAATCCCTGGATAGCCTTGGCATCAGGACTTTGTGTCATCGCATGGTTGACCGTATGCCATTTCAGCACCAGCTATAAGTTGTCATCTACCATTTGTGTCATTGGCTGGCTACTGTTCTTTTGGGCAGTCTCTGCCATCCGGACCAAATGGCTGCGTCTGGTGTGTTTTCTCATCATATTATTCCCGTCATATCTGCTCTTTGGCACACCGAAGACGGGACGCATTCAGATGCCAGACTTTGTCTTGGAGAAAGATTTCGCCGTCGATAATGAATACCGTTTCGGCAACTATGACAAGGTGCTCGACATCGTCAAGAACTCTGATGGCTGGACAGCGCAGATGCAGTTCTTCTATAATCTCGTCTATGCCCAGCGCGGTCAGCTGCCAGAACATTTGTTCGACTTTACTCCCAACAATTTGGGCACATTTGAGAAAATCGGTCCTGAGACACCCCGTCTGACCATTATCAACATGAATGAACTCTATTGGGCCTTGGGTGACATGACCTTCACTGAGCGTGCGGCAATGATGACCAATGTCTTTGCCCCTGAGAACCGTAATGTGCGGATGATGAAGCGTCTGGCAGAATGTAATCTCGTGAGTGGCGACAGTATCGCTGCACAGAAATACCTCCGCATACTCAGTAAGACCTTCGTCTATAGCCGCTGGGCAGAGATGACCCAGCAACAGCTGGCTCAAGGACAGCTTCCTCCCTATCTGGCCCAGAAGAAACCCTTCGTCAATCATCGCGACACCATCACCATCAGCGACAATGCCCATTTCCTGATGATGCAGTTGCTGGATCATAATCCAGACAATGTGATTGCACTCGACTATATCCTCTGTAGTGATCTCCTCTTGAAAGACATCACGAACTTCAAGCGTGACTATGACCGCTACTGCGCTGACAGGCCACGACTGAAGCCTTTGTATCAGGAGGCTTTGTGTGTCTGGCTTGCAGGAACCCAGGCTTCTCAGGAAGAGTGGCAGCGATATGTCAAGATGAACGATGTGATGCAACGGTTTGTTGAGTATAACAACCAGCGTGGCAATCCCCGTTTCAAGGGGACTTATTGGTATTACTTTGACAAGATAAAAGCACCGGAGATATAGTTATAGTTTACAGTTTACGGTTTACAGTTTACAGATGATTACCAAGATAAACAGAAATGGTGGCAAGAAGGGCGTGCGAGGTATTCTCTTACCTCTCACCTCTTACCTCTCACCTCTCATATTCCTCATCCTATTATCCTGCACGCCTACTCCCGAGAATGTAAAGAAGAGCAATGTCCTGCCGCCGATCTATCCGGACTACTGCGATGTCACCATCCCTGAAAATATCGCCCCGCTGAATTTCCTGCTTCGTGCTGATTGTGAGGCTATTGAGGTGAGGGCAGGGGATTTGAGCATCAACACCCGTGGCAATGAAGTCGTTTTCGATATTGACGACTGGAAAGACATGCTTTCTCGGTATGCAGGCCAGAAGATAGAGGTTATTGTCTCGGCCCTGATTGATGGCCAGTGGATAGAATACAAATCCTTCAAGTGGCTGATTGTCAAGGACAAGATTGATCCCTATCTTACCTACCGTCTGATAGAACCCGACTACGAGATATGGAACCAGATTCAAATCCAACAGCGTTGTATTGAGAACTTCGACGTGAACGCCCTCGGCCATTATGAACAGTTGGAGAACCGCTGCATGAACTGTCACACCTTCGCCAACCAGGATCCTCAACTCTCGATGATGTATGTCCGTGGTCCTG
This sequence comes from Prevotella sp., assembly GCA_017428805.1. The sequence goes on from JAFRQC010000082.1 coordinate 9,692, forward strand.
GTGGTGGCGCTATTCTGAATCAGCATGGTCAGCTGAGCAAGTTGAATATCCCGGGCAGCGTCTATTTCGGTTTCAGTCCTTCCGGACGCTATATCACTTATTCCACCCAGAAGATTATCCCTGCTTTCCACAGCAAGCCCAGCAAACGCCTCGAAGTCTTTGATGCCGGGTCGAATGTCTATGTGGCCGACATGCAGGAGCATCGCATCATCTCTTCTCCGTTGCTCAGCGACAGTCTGAAGTTCGAGACCTTCCCCACCTTCTCTCCTGACGGTAAATACATCTACTATTGTGTAGCTGACAGCGTCGCTTTGCCTCGTGACATCAAAAAACTCCAATATCGTCTCGTTCGCATTTCCTTCGATGAATCCTCCGGTACCATCGGCACGCAGGTCGACACACTCCTGTCTCCTGACTCCTGTCTCCTGACTCCCCGGAAATCTTCCGTCTGTCATCCTCGCCTTTCTCCTGATGGCCGCTATCTCCTCTACACCGT
>JAFRQC010000083.1 GCA_017428805.1 Prevotella sp.
AAGATACTAATTTTTATTCACAAAGGACACAAAGGACACGAATTTAAGGAATATTTTTGTGTACTTCGTGTCCTTAGTGGATATTTTTTCGTATATTTGCACCATGATTACACAGGAACAGCAGAAAAAAGATGAATTCTACATGCAGCGTGCGCTCGACGAGGCGCAGGCCGCCTTCGATGCCGGCGAGATACCCATCGGTGCCATCATCGTGTGCAAAGACCGCATCCTCTCCCGTGCCCACAACCTCACGGAGACGCTCTGCGACGTGACCGCCCATGCCGAGATGCAGGCCATCACGGCGGCTGCCAACACGCTCGGCGGGAAATACCTCACCGACTGCACACTCTACGTTACCGTCGAGCCCTGTGTGATGTGTGCCGGCGCCATCGGGTGGGCACAGATTCCCCGCATCGTCTATGGCACAGCTGACGAGAAGCGCGGCTTCCATACCTATGCCCCGAAGGCCATGCACCCGAAGGCAGAAATAGTTGGCGGCGTGCTCGAAACCGAGTGCCGCCAACTCATGCAGTCATTCTTCCAGTCGAAGCGCTAGGGCTTCCCCAGCTGTCTTACCCAGGCCGTATCCAGCACCTGATAGTCCATCCGCCTCTCTCCCGTCAACACCAGTACGAAATAGGCTATCCGCTCCGTTTCTCTCGGATTCGGCTTTGCCACCAGTGTCCTGACTTTCCCGTTCCAGTCAGCCACACGCGTCTTGGCGCTGTCGTCCTCCCATTCAAGCCAGCTTACCGGCAGGTATCTGATCAGCAGACTGTCTTTCGACACGTTCGACGAGAACGTCATATTCACGGTGCCTCCCTCCGCGTCCACCACATACTCCTTCGGCTCGAACAGCGCATAGTCGTTCCGTTGCCACACCGTCAGCAGCTGTTGTTTACCGCCTGACTCGATGGTCACCGTCGCCACACGCCTCGTCTTGGTGTGGTTCGCCTCAACCGTCCTCATCACGATACCGTTGCGCCCGCTCTTTCCCTCTTTGGGGTCTATGCTGAGCCACGAAGCCGACGACCACGCGCGCCACGTGTCTCCCGCCTGGAAGAACACCTCCGCACCGAAACCCATCGCCGAGGGCATTTCACCCGCACCCTCCGACACCAGATACACGCCACCCACCTCGTCGGCAAAACAGCCGAAGAGGCAGAGGCACAACAGTGCAAGAGGCAGGGCTTTCAGTCTCATCGTTACTTCTTACACTCCTGATACAGACAAGCCGAAAAGACGGCCTCGATGACAATCATCAGGGCAGCCAGCACAGCCGGAGGATAGATCAGTCCCACGATGAGCGACAGGATGGGAACCACGATGGAGAAGGCCATATAGCTCCTTGAGTCATAGAGCCAGGAGAATGGCATCAGATGGGCGCCGAACACCATCGCATACACCATCACCATCTTCTCAGGCACAGCGGCATACACCCACATCACGATGAGAATATAGAGCATCTGGTTGATGCTGAACAGGATGCCCGCCTTCGTCAGCGGATTACCCTTGCCCTCGAAGTCGATCTTCAGCACCTTCGACAGCATCCACGCAAGTGGGAACAGCACGGCCGAGCAACAGAAAGTAATCAGATTCTTCGTATCGATCGGCATATCAGTAAGATGCACGGCGCAGATCATCGCCCAGATGAGAATCGACGTCAGAATGAAGTGCAAGCCCTTTTTCTGCCTGCGGGCACAGTCTTTAATCAGTTCGTTGAGTTCCATACAGAATAGTTTTTAGATAACAGTTAAGATCATGTGATAAAAAAATGACCCCTAACCAATAACGGATAGGAGTCATTTTTATTGTATTTGTCAGCGGACAATCAGATTATTTTGCCCACCATACTTTCTTCGAGAAGATGTACATACCGGCGTCGTTGCCAGAACCGAAAGCAGCACCAACGTTAGGATTAGAAGTCACGTCGCTGTCACCATAAGGCAGCATGTTCGGCCAGCGGTTACCACCGTTGTTGTTGTTCGGGTTGGTCATCTTGACGGGATACTCGTCCAGACCGATACGGCGCATGTCGTTGTAGGTCTCGATCACCTCACCACGGGTCTGAGCCAGATACTTCTGGATGCGGATCTCCTTCAGAGCGTCAGCCTCAAACAGTGGAGCGATTTCCTCGAGATAGGCATCAATATCCTCATCGGCAATCTCTTCACCGCTGATCTGATAATACTCAGCGATATTGCTGCTGACAGCCTTCTGGAAAGCCTCCGTAGCATCCTTACCCTGCAGGGCCTGAACCTCAGCGAGGATGAAGTAGATTTCCGACTCACTCATGATAGCGAGGTTAGCGGCACCGTTCTCCAGCCATGCGGGCTCGTTGACGGTCGTAGTGAGAGAAGCCAGTTCTGTGCTTCCGGGAACACCAACTACGTCGCCACCAATAGACATGTTATAGCACGGCTCACGCGGGTCGTTACGCTCCAGCATCAGGTCGTCGACAGTCGTAGACGAACCGATGTAATAGCGGCTCCACTGGTAAGCAGACCAAGCATTGTCGGCAGACACACCATTGAACTGGAAAGCTCCATTACCAAGGTAGAATCCCTCGAAACCGCCGTCGATGGCAGCCTGGGCCTCAGCCTCAATCTGACTGAGAGAAACATTGTTCACGTTTAAGGTGTGCAGGAGATAGCGAGCCTTGAGGGCGTGGCCGAGAGCCACCCACTTCTCAGTGTCGCCACCGTAGATGATATCCTGCTTAGAACCGTTGTTGCCGCCCTCTGAGCAGTTGGCAATACCATTGTCGATCAGCTCGAAGATAGCTTTATAGACAGTCTCCTGAGA
>JAFRQC010000084.1 GCA_017428805.1 Prevotella sp.
CCTGGACGTATCATATAGGTGGCATCGATGGAATGGACAGGAATCTTGTCGCGGACGACAGTAAACTTGAGCGTCTCGCCGATGCCAGAACGCACCACGCCTAGCTCCACCTTCGTCCCTTTCGGACCACGAAGGCGCTTCATAATCTCCTCCTTCGACATCTTCACACCAGCGATGGCGGTATCGTTGACAGAGATGATACGGTCGCCGGCGATGATGCCCACTCGTTCTGACGGACCGTTGGAAACGGGCTGGATGACGATGAGCGTGTCCTCCATCATATTAAACTGGACACCAATACCCTCGAAGTTACCATCGAGTGGTTCCTTCAGTTCCTTCACCTCCTTTGGTGTGGAGTACGACGAGTGCGGATCCAACTTGCTAAGCATACCCCGGATGCCATCCTCCACCAGCTTGACTTCATCGACGCTATCGACATAGAGGCTATTAATAACCATCTCTGCATACTGCAACTTATGCAAAGACTCGGTCATTCTCTGAGCGTTGGCCGTAGAGGAATATAAGAGGAAAGTGGAAAGTGGAAAGAGGAAAGAGAATACCCCTATCTGCAATCTTTTAGTAATCATCTGTAAACCATAAACTGTAAACTGTAAACTAATCATAACTCTCTTCAGGTCTGTCTTCTTCGATGACAAGGTTATCGATGATGAAGTTCTGGCGCTCCATCGTGTTCTTACCCATATAGTATTCCAAGAGCTTCTGCACCTGATCGTTCTTATGCAGCGTCACCTGTTCCAGACGGATATCCGGACCGATGAAACCTGCGAATTCATCGGGTGAGATCTCACCCAGTCCCTTGAATCGGGTGATCTCCGGATCAGGTCCTAAGTCATTGATGGCTGCCTGGCGCTCTTCCTCGCTGTAACAATAGCGGGTGATGAAGTCACTCTTCTTGTCCGACTTGGCGTCAGCCTCGGCAATCGCTTTTTTGCTGCGGATCTTCGTCCTTCGGTTGCGCACTCGGAAGAGTGGCGTCTGCAACACATAGACGTGGCCCTTCTTGATCAGTTCAGGGAAGAACTGTAGGAAGAAGGTGATGATCAGCAGTCGGATGTGCATACCGTCGACATCGGCATCAGTAGCCACGATTACCTTATTATATCTTAAGGTGTCGAGACCTTCCTCAATGTCGAGGGCGGCCTGCAGAAGATTGAACTCCTCATTCTCGTAGACCACCTTCTTGGTGAGTCCGAAGCTGTTGAGAGGTTTGCCTCGCAGGGAGAACACGGCCTGGGTGTTCACATCGCGGCTCTTCGTGATGCTGCCGCTGGCAGAGTCACCCTCGGTAATGAAGATGCACGACTCTTCCTTACGCTCGTTCTTCACGTCGCTGAAATGGATGCGGCAGTCACGGAGCTTGCGGTTATGGAGGTTCGCCTTCTTGGCACGTTCACGGGCCAGCTTCGTCACACCAGCCATCGCCTTACGGTCGCGCTCGCTCTCCTTGATCTTATTCTCAAGCACCTCTGTCACATCCTGATGGATATGCAGATAGTTATCGACCTCCTGCTTGATGAAATCACCCACATATTTATTAATGCTCACACCGTCTGGCGACATCGTAGTAGAGCCGAGTTTGATCTTCGTCTGACTCTCAAAGATGGGTTCCTCGACATTGATGGAGATGGCGGCCACGATACCTGTGCGGATGTCGCCATACTCGTATTTGTTGAAGAACTCCTTGATAGTCTTGGCGATATGCTCCTTGAAGGCACTCTGATGGGTTCCGCCCTGAATGGTGTGCTGGCCATTGACGAAGGAATAATACTCCTCGCCATACTGGTTGGCATGCGTGAAGGCAATCTCGATATCGTCGCCCTGCAGATGGATGATGGGATAAAGGGCATCGCTGGTCATACGGTCCTTCAGCAGATCCTCCAGACCTCTGCGAGAGAGGATGCGACGACCGTTGTACATAATGGTCAGCCCCGTATTCAGATAAGTATAGTTGCGGAGCATATACTCCACGATCTCATCGTGATAGGAATAGTTCTTGAAAAGCGTATTGTCCGGCTCGAAGAAGACGTAGGTACCGTTCTCATCCTGAGAGGGTTCCGTCACATCACTTATCAGCACGCCACGCTCAAAGATGGCCTTGCGCACCTTTCCGTCACGATAGCTGCGCACCTCGAAACGACTGCTCAGGGCATTCACAGCCTTCACGCCCACGCCGTTCAGGCCGATAGACTTCTTGAAAGCCTTCGAGTCGAACTTTCCGCTGGTATTCAGGATGCTGACGGAGTCAATGAGCTTTCCCTGCGGGATGCCTCGTCCGTAGTCGCGAACCGTCACACGAAGGTTATCCTCGATGGTTACCTCGATACGGTCGCCAGCCTTCATCTTGAACTCGTCGATAGAGTTGTCGAACACCTCTTTCAGCAACACATAGATACCGTCGTCGGGCTTGGAGCCGTCGTCAAGCTTTCCGATATACATACCAGGACGCAAACGGATGTGCTCCAGACCCGTCAAGGTGCGGATGTTCTCGTCATCATACTGCACCTGGGCATCCTGGCTACCGACTCCAGTCTCCTGACTCCTGACTCCTGAATCCTGAATCTTTTTGTTTTCAGTTTCCATAAATCCTTTGATATTTTGTGCAAAGGTACTAAATTTAATTGAAAATGGAAAATGGATAATTGAAAATTATTATTCGTTAGGAGATTTTTCGGCAAATAAGGAGCCGATGGCCTGTGTTTTCGACTGTTGTGGCGAAAATATAGATGTCACCACCATCACGCAGTTTCAGGCGACGGCGCAGTTCTTCGGCAGACATCGGGAAGTTCCTCACGGCGATATTGGCCTGCGTGATACCAGCGAGACTCTCTTTCAGTTCGCATTTGTTCATCGAGGTGATCCGTTCGATGACGAACCCACGGCCAGGAATGTCTGGCACCTCTTTGTCAGACACAAACAAGTGGCTGTTCTGATGAAGCGGCATCACAGGAAACCTCGCCACTATTTCCTCGAAGCATCCCGCCTTCATCACAGAAGCATTCGGCTCAAAAAGGTATCCTCTTTCCCCTCCTGAGTAGGAGGGGTGCCCGTCAGGGCGGGGTGGTCTGATCCCCCGCTCTAAACACAGTGTCTGCACAAACACTTCCCTCTCCCCATTTGACAACAAATTCACGCACACCACACATATCTCATCCGTTTGCCCACCGCCAAGTATCACTAGCATTTCCTTGCACTCATTCGCCACAGACACAATATGAACAGCCGACACATATTGCCTGCCGATATCCTCCACCGCCTTCCGCCAGTCAAGCATCGGCGAGAGTTTAATCATCACCCGCTGGGCTTTTTCCAACAATTCATCGATGAAATCAAGCACATTGGGTGTGCAGTCAGCGATGCCGTAGGTCCGTCCTCCGTGTTCATCCCGTCTCGCTGGGTCGATAAAGACCAGATCAGCAGGAGCCATCCTGTGCAGATAGTCAACGCCATTGCCATTCACCACCTCTATCTGATGAAGCCCAAAAAGCCTAAAATTCTCCGATGAAATGGCACATAACTCCGCTTGCAGTTCCACAGCGACAGCCTTCTGAAACCCCCGAGCAATGAAAGCCGCATCTACGCCAAAGCCGGCCGTCAGATCTACAAACACTCCCCCACTACCAGCCACTTCCGCCTTATATCTTGCCGTTTGCTCACTCGAACATTGTTCCATTGACAAATGCGGTGGCCACACGATCCCCTCCACCGCTGCCCACGATGGCAACTTCTCCTGCGCCCGCTTTCGCCCATCAATCTGTTGAAGGGCAAACGCCAAATCCACCTCAGGGTCTTTCGTCCCCCGAAGTGCCAGCTGTCTCACATCCTCATCCCGATGCTCTCGTACAAACGCCCTCGTCGCTTCGTTCATCATCTTCATTTCCCGCCACAAAGATAGTGCAAAATTTCGATTTAACGAAGAGAATACAAATATATTTGCATTCTTGTGCGTGATAAAAATGGTCACGGTCACACGTGTGACCATGTGACCTCTGAGCCTAAATTGGTGCAATTTTGTTAACAAAATTCAAAACAACGCAATTATTTTTGCGCCCTTTGTATCTTTCTGATATTCAAATAGTTACAAAGCCCCGATTTTAGGCTAAGGAAAACCGGACTTTCCTTAGGGGAAACTCGGACTTTCCTCTAACGAAAGTCCCATTTTACCCAGACTAAAATCCGTTCTTTCTCCAGCCGCTCTCTGCATGTAAAATAATTTCAATCCTGCTTCCAAGAAAAAGGTCACATAGTCACACGTGTGACCGTGACCATTTTCCCACTATCTGCAACCAGATTCATAAATAATCAACGTAGAATCCACTTTCTGCCATTCTGGATATAGATGCCTTTGGCTGGAGGGGAAGAAAGGCGACGGCCTTGAAGGTCGAAGATGGTACCATTGTCATTTGGCTGTCGTAATCTAACGCTCTCAATGGCTGTGGCGGAAGACAGATAGAGTACATCGCCATTCACTTCGCAGGCAACAAGGCTGTTATAATTGCCAGCAAGCGGCAGCATATTGAAGAAATCCAATGTGGCTCCAACGCCTTTTACCCAAGACAATGTTCCCATGACGAATGGCTCACCCATGTCTTCATCATACCGTTGTGCCTGAAAATCATAACGTTCTCCTTTGCAAACGATGCCAACAATGGTATCGAGAGAAACAATGATATCGATAGACAAGGTTATCAAATCAACATTTCCTATTTTCAATGTATCGCCAACCCTGCAGTCGAAGTCATACAGCAGATTTGCCTCGTCCTTCTCAGGATAGAAGCAATATACCTTCTTGCCCTCTTCGAAGAGAGCACCTTCATAACATATTTCGCCTTTGTCGTCCTTGTTGTCAGAATACATCTTCAGACAGTTCTTACCTGCAACTACAGTATCCCCCTCAAGCGTGTAGTGATAATCCCATACATACTCAAAGTTAGCATGATGGTAGGTCCATTTCTTCCCCTGTTCTACCAAAGGCAAATCATTCTCCTGTGCCCATGATGACATAGGCAGCAAAGTCAACAGTAATAGTAAATACTTCTTCATAACTACTCAAATATTAATTGATTAAACAAAAAACTTCTTGGCTGCAAAGTTAGGGAATAACAACGATACTAAGGGTGTTTCCGAAGCCGAAAACACCTTTAAAAAGTTGTGAAAATGCAATTACAGGTAATTAAAGGTCAGACGATTTGCATGATTTGCTCGTCTAACTCCTTCGGACTTCCCTTAATGCCATAGACTTTCAGGAGAATGCCTTTCCGAAGGTTAGAGATGTATGCATCATCCCTGTCCAGCAGTTTGCTGATGGCTGCAGGCTTGAAATGACAACGTGTCAACAGGCAGACTTCGTATTCAACGGGACGCAATGCCTGAGGATAGTTAAGCGCCTCGTAGAAGTTTGGAATGAGCTCATTGATCAGTTTCCGCAATTCCCTAAACTGCCCCTGAGTGGCAGACTGCACAGGATTGGCTTTCAATAGTTCTGCCAAATCTCTGGTGATGGGAGCATTGTCCAGAAGATCCTCCAAGTTTGCGTGGTCCTTGACGGACTGCCTGTGCTGGTATTGGACTATCTGCGATTGTAATTCTGAGATTTCCCTGCTTTTCCTACTGATCAGGTCTGAGGCATTCTCATTCTTCTCCTGCAGTTCCATCAAGTCAGACTGGGCTTGTTCCAGCAGGTTTTGCGTCTGCCGATACTGGGTCTCTTTCAGTTGCTGCTCCATCCTATGATGGCGGAACCATAACCAGGCAATCACAGCAATAAATAGGAATAAGACCATGATGATTCCAATGGCAATATAAGCATTGCGGGCATCGTTGGCTTTTTCTTCTGCCAATTGCTTCTGGTGGTTATAATTGTAAGAGGCCTGAAACTTCTGAATGTTCTGCATCTCAGAAAGGGAATAGGCAGAATCGTTAAATTCGTATGCAAGAGTGGCGTATTTTGCGATAGAATCGGGCTTCTTCCGAATATTAAATACTTTTTGGAGTCCCCTACATCCTGCAATCTTATTATTCAAGTCCTGCCCGTATCGAAGTTCTTTTCTGAACAAATTTTCGGCAGAGTCAATCTGATTAACTGCCAAATAATAATCCCCCTTTATTGAATAATAGATTTCTCGGCCAGGCTCAATGTTATTATTATTATCAAAAAGACCAGAGATTCCCTCATATGAAATGCAGTATTGTCTTGCTTTAGCAAGGAGCCCCTCTTTGATTAGGAGTCTTATTGTTGGCCCTAAAGTCTGGTAAGCCCGATTTTCCTTTCCTATACTCTTAAATAGAGTTGATGCCTTCTCTTTAATATAAATAGCAGAATCAGCCATACCCCAAAAAGAAAAAACGTCTCCCTGCTGTGCATAACATTCTATTGCTTGTAAAGTGTCTTTTCCTCTCCAGGCATAGTATTCTGCCATCCTTAACTCATCCAACTGACTTCGAGGCTGAACCTGAAGATTGAAAATCACCGCACTCTGAGCATGAATGCGGCTCAGCACCTTATAATTGCAATCCGCTGACGTGGTATCAGCGCAGTCGGCAGCCTCGTTATACATCTCCAAGGCACGGGGGAGTTCGTCAAGGCAATAGTAGGTGCGGCCGAGGATATAGCGGGAACGCATCCGTTCGTTGGCATCGCCGTGACGATCGAAGTAGTTCACCAACGACTCTGCCAGCGAGTCGTTCAGCATCGCCTCGCCAGAACGGTTCTGCTGTTCCAACTGCTCCAACTGCTGCAGCATCTTCGCCTTATCGCCACTGCAGCCCGTCAGGAGCACCACCGCTCCCACAACTATGATTCCTATCAGTCTTTTCGCAATCATCGCTGCAAAGTTACAAATAAATATTGAAAGTTGTATAGCTATCTCTTCAAAAGCCTCATGTTTTTCTTCATCTCCGCCCAAAACCAAGCGAATTTTTAGATCAATTTGCTTTCTGTTTGCCTAGAAAGTTGTACCTTTGCAGGCAAAAGTGAGCGTTATGAAACGAATAAGGATATTCATCAGTAGTGTGCAGAGCGAGTTTGCTGAGGAACGGGCCATGCTCAGCCAGTACATCAGGACGGATGCGCTGCTGGGCAAGTTTTTCGAGACATTCATCTTCGAAGATGTGCCTGCTAATGAGGCTTCGCCACAGCAGGTTTACCTGAACGAGGTGGAAATGGCTGACATCTATCTGGGGCTGTACGGCAATAAATACGGCTACGAAGATGAGGAGGGCGTGTCACCTACAGAGCGGGAGTATGACCGTGCTGCTGAGCTGCACAAGACGCGACTGGTATTCATTAAAAGCATTGATGAAGAGCATCGCCATTCTAAGGAGGCTACACTCATCAGGAAGGTGGAGCGCGACATCGTGAGGAAGACCTTCGTGGATACGGAGGGACTTAGGACCTCGGTATATGCATCTCTCGTAAGGTATTTGGAAGAGAAAGAATATATTCGCTGGCAACCGTTTGACGCAGCTTTCGATACGAATGCTAAGCTGGATGACCTGGATGAGGACAAAATGCGTGAGTTCATCGTGCAGGCCAGGGCAAAGAGAAATTTCCCATTGTCAGAAAATTCGTCACCTGAGAAACTATTGGCACACTTGTCGCTGATGGATGATAAAGGTCGCATCGCCAACTCTGCTGTATTGTTGTTTGGTAAGCGTCCGCAGAGGTTCTTCATCACCTCGGAAGTGAAATGTGTGCAGTTCTTCGGCAATGTGGTTGAGAAGCCTCTACCAGCCTATCAGATATGCCGCGGGACACTGTTCGAGATGATTGACCAGGCAACGGCCTTTGTAATGGATCGCGTTGACCTTGCCGTTGGGACTCGGGCGGAAGGTAAGACTGCCTCGGTGCCAACAGATTATGAATTGCCGCCTGACGCTGTGAAGGAGGCTATAGTGAATGCTGTGGCCCATAGAGACTATACGAGTAACGGTAGTGTGCAGGTCATGTTGTTCCGCAATAGACTCGAGGTGTGGAATCCCGGACAGTTGCCTTACGGTCTGACGGTGAATAAGCTTTTGGAACCTCACAAGTCGCTACCTGCAAATCCGCTGATTGCAGACCCGCTGTTCTGGACGGGCTATGTTGACAAGGTGGGTACTGGCACTGAGGACATCGTGAACTTGTGCAAGGACAAGGGGCTGAAATCGCCTGAGTATCATCAGGAAGAGGACTTTAGAGTGGTGATTTGGAGGCGAGGAGGTCAAACAGACAATGTATCAATTAAGGGACCAAGTAAGGGACTAAGTAAGGGACTAAGTAAGGGACTAAGTAGGGACCAAGTATGTGAGCACCTTAACCAAGAGTGGAATAAGATAGATCCACTGATTCGTGGATTAGAAAAAGCTTCATCTGCGGCTGAATTACGTGCTTTAATGGGTATGAATAACGCTACAAAGTTTAAGAAAAATTACCTTGACCCGTTGATTGAACTTGGAATAGTAAGGATGACTGATCCAGACAGTCCGAACAGTCCTAAGCAGCGTTATGTCCTGACTGACACAGCCAAGGGTTTCTTGTTATAGTTTGCTCATTTATAGTAATTTTTGTACCTTTGCAGGCGAGTATGAAGAAAGGGATTATTATCGTAGTGGCCATTATGGTGGCGGTGCTGGTGGTGGCAACCATCGGAGGAAGTTTTTATATGATTGAGTATGCGCTGGCTCCTGATGCGGAACGGACGGATACGGCAGCCTGTTTTAGGGAGTTGGTGAAGAAATATCCAGAGGTTAGGCCTTGGCTCGACAGCCTCAACCAGCGTGGGGCCTTGCGCGATACCTTTATTATGATGCCCACAGGCGAGAAGCATCACGGGTATTTTATACGGCAGGAGTCAGGAGCCGGGAGTCAGGAGAGAAGGAGTCCTGTGGCGATTGTCGTTCACGGCTGGCGCGATACAGCCATCAAGTTTATGATGATTGCCCGGATCTATGAACTGGCAGGCTACAACGTGCTGATGCCCGACCTTCATGCCCACGGCCTCAGCGAGGGCGAGGCGGTACAGATGGGCTGGAAGGACAGAAAGGATGTGCTCCATTGGATGACCGTCGCTTCGGAACTGTTTGGTACCAATGACTTTGTGATTCACGGTGTGTCGATGGGGGCTGCTACGACGATGTGTGTGTCTGGCGAGAAGATGCCTGAGTGTGTGAAAAACATCCGTTTCATCGAGGATTGCGGCTATACCAGCGCGTGGGATGAGTTCAGCTATGAACTGAAAGAGTTGTTCGGTTTGTCAGATTTTCCGCTATTATACGCTACCTCGCTGCTTTGCAAGATCAAGTACGGCTGGAGCTTTGGCGAGGCGTCTCCCATCAAACAAGTCGGGAAGTGCCCCTACCCTATGCTATTCATTCACGGCGATAATGATACGTTCGTTCCCTCTGAAATGGTTCATCCGCTCTACGAAGCTAAAAAAGGAGAGAAAGAGATTTGGATTACTAAGGGAACGGAACATGCCAGATCATACGCTGATTATCGTGAGGAGTACTTTAAAAAAGTCAAAACATTTTTGGGTTTGTTGTAACCATTTCCCCTCCGGAGTAGGAGGGGTTAGGGGTGGTCTGATCCACCGCAGACTCAGCCTCAAGATTCCCTTGCTCAGACCCCCTCTGGCTCCCCCTACTCAGGGGGAGAAATAGTTACACCTGCTACAATTTTTATTTCGGCTCGACATGTACGGCTATATGGGTTTCCTCGCCATAGTGGTCTCTTAATAAATCCTCCACTTCTGAGGCTTTATCGTGGGCTTGGCGCAGGCTGATGTCACCATCCATCAGGATATGCAGTTCGATGGCATAGTGATTGCCTATACGGCGGGTTCGCAAGTCGTGCGGCTCCACCACTCCAGGCAGCGATGCCACCAATTGCAGAATCTCATCCTCAACAGCATCTGGCAATGAGTGTTCCATCAGATCACCAATACCATTCCGTAACAGATCGACAGCCACCTTCACAATAAACGCACCTACAACGACAGAGGCCAAAGGGTCGAGCACCGTCCAGCGCTGGCCCAAGAAGATGGCACCACCGATACCAATGGCCGTTCCGATGGAAGACAAGGCGTCGCTGCGGTGATGCCAGGCATTGGCTTCGACAGCCTGCGACTGCAACTGTCGGGCCTTCACCATCGAGTAATGATAGACGGCCTCTTTCAGGACGATCGACAACAAGGCAGCCCACAGCGCCAACAATCCTGGCGCCTGCAACTCTTCACCCTCCAGCCAAGCTACAATCTTCGTCGCTCCATTATAAAGGATGCCTATCGCCACCGTCAGCAAGGCCACACCTATCAGCGTCATCGCCAGCGTCTCGTACTTACCGTGACCATAGTCGTGCGATTTATCCTGAGGCTTGCCGCTGATATGGACGAACACCAAAACGATGACATCCGTCACGAAGTCGGACAGCGAGTGGACGGCATCAGCGACCATCGCAGCACTATGGCCCAAGATGCCCGCTACGAACTTGAAGAGCAGCAGTATCACGTTTACTGCCCCTCCGACAAGCGTCACCTTATATATCTCTTTATTCCTTTCCATTGCCACAAATGTTGTTCATAATCCGTGCAAAAGTACAACTTTTCTTTGAAATATAACGAATTCTTCCAAAATAATTGTATCTTTGCAAACAAATTACAACAAATCTAAGATGGCAGCATTCTTTACCTCCCTGAATGATTGGCTATGGGGCAACATCCTGGTTGCCGCCTTGGTATGCTGCGGACTATGGTTCACGTGGCGGACACGTTTCGTTCAGTTCCGTATGATCGGAGAGATGATACGGTTGCTGGGTGACTCGGCAGTCCCCTCTGAGAAAGGCAAGCGTCATATCTCGTCGTTCGAGGCCTTCGCCGTATCTGTGGCAACCCGTGTGGGAACTGGCAATATGGCCGGTGTAGCGACAGCCATCACCATCGGAGGCCCTGGGGCTATCTTCTGGATGTGGGTTATGGCCCTGATGGGGTCTGCAACGGCTTTCGTGGAGTCAACGTTAGGCCAGCTCTTCAAACAGCACCACGAAGACTCATTCATCGGTGGTCCTGCCTATTATATCCAGCGCGGACTGCATTGCCGTTGGATGTCTGTGCTCTTCGCCGTGCTGATTACCATCACTTTCGGACTCTCCTATAACTCCATCCAGTCGAACACCATCTGCGGTGCTTTGCAGGAATCCTTCGGCTGGTCACCGCTATGGGTGGGCGTTGTGTTGTCTATCGTCGGACTGGCGATTGTCTTTGGCGGTATTAAGCGCATTGCCCGTGTCAGCTCGATACTTGTGCCGGTAATGGCCATCGGCTATTTCCTGCTCGCCGTCTTTATTATCATTATGAACCTGCATCTGATTCCCCACGTGTTGAAAGTCATTGTGACAAGTGCTTTCGGACTGGAACAGGTGGCTGGCGGCGGACTGGGAGCAACGATGATGACAGGTATCAAGCGCGGCCTCTTCTCAAACGAAGCCGGTGAGGGCAGCGCACCCAATGTGGCTGCCACAGCGTCAGTATCACATCCTGTCAAACAAGGTCTTATCCAGGCGCTGGGCGTCTTTACCGATACGCTGATGGTCTGCTCCTGCACGGCCTTCATCATCCTCATCTGCGGTCTTCACCAGACAACGGATCTGAACGGCATTGTCCTGACACAGGCATCCGTGGAAGCTGTGATTGGCTCGTTTGGCTCTGTCTTTATAGCCATCGCCATCCTGCTTTTCGCTTTCAGCAGCATCATCGGCAATTACTATTATGGTGAAGCCAACATCCGCTTCCTCACGAACAGCAAGATGACGATTACCGTCTATCGTATCTTCTCAGCGGGTGTTGTGGTGATGTTTGGCGCCTTGTCCACACTCGAGCTTGTGTGGAGCGTCGGCGATCTCTGTATGGCATTGCTGACGGCCTGCAACCTTGTGGCTATTGTTGCCTTGGGCCGATATGTCTTCCGCCTGCTTGACGACTACCGTCAGCAGAAGCGTCAAGGTATTAAGAACCCCACCTTCCATCGCCACCAGATACCTGAACTGGAGGCCGATCTCGACTGCTGGGAATAAAAGACAATAAACAAATAACAAATGATATAAACCCTTTTAACACTAAATGAACTATGGAAAAGATTCAGACAAGAGAAGAGAACCAGGCTTTGCGAGAGGCTTGGGATTTTGTGGAACACACAGGACGCAGCATTTTCCTCACCGGTAAGGCCGGAACGGGAAAAACAACCTTCCTGAAGACTGTCATCGAAAGGAGTAAGAAACGATCAATCGTCGTGGCGCCAACGGGTGTGGCAGCCATCAATGCGGGTGGTGTGACCATCCACTCGTTTTTTCAACTGCCTTTCTCTCCCTTTGTACCCAACGCCCGCATCAAGAGCAAGTTCGACTTCGGCAAGGAGAAACGCCGCATCATCGCCTCACTCGACCTGCTGATCATCGATGAAATCTCGATGGTAAGGAGCGACTTGCTCGATGCCATCGACTCCGTGCTCAGACGTTTCCGCGACAGGTATAAGCCTTTCGGCGGTGTGCAACTGTTGATGATCGGCGACCTGCAACAGTTGACACCCGTGGTAACAGCAGAAGACGAGGCGCTGCTCAAACCCTATTACGACACACCCTACTTCTTCGGCTCAAAGGCTCTGCAGCAGATTGAATACGTCACGATACAGCTGGAAAAGGTCTATCGTCAGGAGGACAATACGTTTATCGACGTGCTCAATCACATCCGCGAGGCGCACCCCACGGCCGAAGACCTCACCTTACTGAATAACAGGTATAAGCCCGCCTTCATCCCCAAGCCTGGCGAAGGATACATCCGTCTGACCACCCACAACCATCTGGCAGACAGTTACAACGAGCACGAACTCGCCAAACTGCCTGGTCGCAGTTATACCTTCCAAGCAAAGATCGAGGGCAACTTCCCTGAGTATTCCTACCCCACGAGCGAACAACTGACGCTGAAACTGGGCGCACAGGTGATGTTCGTGAAGAACGACCCTACGGGAGAGCATCGCTACTTCAATGGCCGCATCGGTGAGATCGTTGAGATTACTGACAAACGCGTATGTGTGCTTTGTCCTGACGACAGCGAGGCGATAGAAGTGGAACCGTTGGAATGGGAGAATGCGCAGTATCAGCTGAACCCTGAGACGCGAGAGATAGAGACCAAGGTGCAAGGCAAGTTCCGCCAGCTGCCCCTGCGACTGGCCTGGGCCATCACCATCCACAAAAGTCAGGGCCTCACCTTCGACCACGCCATCGTCGACGCTAACCTTTCTTTCGCCCCCGGACAGGTGTATGTCGCCCTCAGCCGTTGCCGTACGCTCGATGGAATGGTGCTTTCTGCTCCTATCGAGGCCCGCGCCATCATCTCCGACCAGCGCGTGGAGAACTATATCGGCCATCAGGAGGAAGAGGCCCAGAAGAGCATCCGTCAACTGCCACAACTGAAAGAGGAATACTATCGGCAGCTGTTGCTCGAGCTCTTCGACTTCCACGACATCTTCTATAAAGAGGAACATCTGCTGCGACTGATGACGGAGTTCTTCTATCACAGCTACACCGACATTACTGAACTGCACAAGCGTGTCTTAGCCGGCCTGAGTGCTGAAGCGATGGCGGTATCAGACAAGTGGTTGCAGAAGATCCGGCAGACACCTACGGAACAACTGCACCAGACGGAGTTCTTAGAGCGTGTGAAGCGCAGCGCAGCCTATTTCGAGGAGTCTATCCAAAAGACCTTCGGCAACGCCATCGGTCTGGCCGCAACCATCCAGAGCAACAACAAGCAGGCGATGTCGCGTTACAACGATTCGCTCTTGGAGACCAAGCAGGCCGTCCTCTCGCGCCGTTATCTCTTGGCGAGGATTGCCGAGCAAGGTTTTTCCATTGGCATCTATCTCCACGAGAAACAGTACTCGATGCTCGATGCCATTGACGAGGATCAAGTGAAGAAGAAAAAGCCCAAGGCCCCCAAAGAGCCAAAGCCGAAGAAGGAACCGAAACCCAAGACGTGGAACGTGACCTACGAGCTATACAAACAGGGCAAAAAGCCCGATGAAATCGCGAAAGAGCGTGAGCTGACCGTCGGCACCATCATCAGCCATCTGGCGCGTTTCATCCCCTCTGGCGAGGTCACCCTCTCCGAACTCATTCCCCCAGCCCATCAGGATGCTATCCTCAAAGTCGTGCGGATGATAGGCACCGGCGAGGGCAAAACGGCCATCAAGAGCCTCTGCCCACCAGAAGTGACCTATCAGGAGATTGACCTCGTTCTTTCTACAATGGGAAAGTAGGATGTTATTTCTGCGTTTTCAGTACCCGATCCACGCTGCCAGCTTCGAGCAGAAGCTGACGCGCCTCGTCATAGGAAAGGCCTAACGACTCACGGATCATCCGCGTACCGCGATCCACCAGTTTGGCGTTCGTCAGCTGCATCTTCACCATTCGGTTGCCCTCGACGCGCCCCAAGCGGATCATCAGCGTCGTGGAGATCATATTGAGCACCATCTTCTGGGCCGTTCCGCTCTTCATACGGCTGGAACCTGTGACGAACTCAGGGCCTACGATGGTCTCGATGGGATAGTCTGCCGCCTCAGCCAGAGGCGTATCGGGATTGCTGGTGATGCAGCCCGTCAACAGACCGTTCTCCTTAGCTCTTTTGACGGCTCCGACGACATAGGGAGTGGTGCCGGAAGCAGCGATGCCGATGACACAATCGTTAGCATCAGGATCATAGGTCAATACATCGCTCCAGCCTTGCTCTTCATCGTCCTCTGCCTTTTCTACCGCGTGACGCAAAGCCTCGTCACCACCAGCGATGATACCCACCACCCAGTCTTCGGAAATGCCGAAGGTGGGAGGCAGTTCGCTGGCATCGAGCACACCCAGACGTCCGCTGGTGCCTGCGCCGACATAGAAGAGTCTGCCACCGCGTTTCATCCTTACCTCGATGGCCTCTACCAGTGCCTCAATCTGGGGCATCGCCTGACGCACAGCCTCCGCCACCAGCGCATCTTCATCATTGATGTGCTGCAGCAATTCTGCGACCGGCATCTGCTCCAGATGGTCGTAGCGGGAGGGCTGTTCGGTAATCTTCTTCATCTTTCTTGACTTGATGGCGCAAAGTTACGAATAATCTGCGAATAATCCAACATTTTTTCGTATCTTTGCACCAGATATGAAGAAAATAGGATTATTACCCCGCATTGTCATCGCCATCGTGCTGGGCGTATTGATAGGAAACGTGCTGCCCGAAGGCTGGGTGCGCGTGTTTGTGACGTTCAACTATGTGTTCAGCCAGTTCCTGGGATTTCTCATTCCGCTCATCATCATCGGACTGGTGACGCCAGCCATTGCCGACATCGGACGTTCGGCAGGCAAATTGCTGTTGCTGACCGTCGGACTGGCCTACGCTGACACCATCATTGCGGGACTGCTGGCTTTCTTTACGGGCACGGCCCTCTTCCCTGCGATGATAGACGCGGAGCCGTCGATAACGGTAGAGAATGTGCCGAAACTACAGCCCTACTTCCTCTTGGACATACCGCCCATACTCGACGTGATGGCTGCGCTGGTGAGTTCGTTCGTGATTGGCATCGGCATCGCCTATACTGACTCGCCGACGCTGAAGAAAGGCTGCGCGGAGTTCCGCACCATCATCGAAAAGACCATCGCGAAGGCCATCATCCCGCTCTTGCCACTTTATATCTTCGGCATTTTCCTCGGTATGACCTATGTAGGCGAGGCGTATCATATCCTTATGGTATTCGGCAAGATCATCTGCATCATCTTCGTGCTGCACATCGTCATCCTCATCTATGAGTTCCTGATTGCCGGAGGACTGACGGGAAAGAATCCGCTGCGGCTGCTGCTGAATATGTTGCCAGCTTATATGACGGCCCTGGGCACCTCGTCGAGTGCCGCCACGATTCCCGTCACCCTGCGGCAGACAAAGAAGAACGGCGTGAGCGATGAAATCGCCAGTTTCTGCGTTCCCCTCTGCGCCACCATCCACCTCTCGGGCTCGATGATGAAGATCACCTGCTGTGCCCTCACCGTCTGTCTCATCGGCGGACTGCCTCACGACCTGCCGCTCTTCATCCATTTCATTATGCTCTTAGGCGTCTGTATGGTGGCGGCTCCTGGTGTGCCTGGTGGAGCAGTAATGGCAGCCTTAGGACCGATGGCTGGTGTGCTTGGTTTCAATCCTGACGCTCAGGCGCTGATGATTGCCCTTTACATCGCGATGGACTCCTTCGGCACCGCCTGCAACGTGACTGGCGACGGTGCCCTCGCCGTCATCATCAACAAGCTGCACCGTCCGTCGTGATATCACAACATATTTGGGGGTTAAATTAAGATGAGCGAGACGAGGAAGGGGTTTATTCAGTTGCACCTAAGTGTGATGCTGGCGGGCTTTACGGGCTTGTTCGGACGACTGATCACGCTGAATGAGGTGGATATCGTGTGGTATCGCATGCTGTTTACGAGCCTGATTCTGCTGGTGTTCACGGGTCTGCCTAAGGTAGGCTGGCGGAAATTCCTGCAACTTTGCGGCTGTGGAGCGCTGTTGGGACTGCATTGGATACTGTTCTACGGCAGCATCAAGGCGTCGAATGTGTCTATCGGCGTGATTTGTTTCTCGTTGATAGGCTTCTTCACGGCCGTCTTTGAACCGCTTATTTTCAAGCGGCGGCTCTCTTGGCTTGAGTTGTTGTTCTCGCTGATTACCGTTTTGGGTGTGTTCTGCATCTTCTCGTTCGATGCCCGCTATCGTTATGGTATTATGATAGGTGTGGTCTCGTCGGCCGTCTGTGCCCTCTATGCCATCTGCAACAAGAAGGCGAGCGTAGGCGTCCGCAGCCGAACGGTGCTGATGTATCAGATGTCTGGCGGTCTCGTTCTGGTGTCGCTGATCATTCCCGTCTATCTGGCGTTCTTTCCCAGCCAGCAGCCCGTCATCGTCGTTCCTGAGGGTTCAAACCTGTGGTATATGCTCTGCCACGCGCTGTTCTGCACCGTGGGCATGTACCTCTTGCAGATTCAGGCCTTGAAGCGTCTCTCGGCCTTCACCGTCAATCTCACTTACAACCTCGAACCCTGCTACACCATCATCCTCGCCTTCCTTATCTTCGGCGAGGGCCGTGAAATCAATTTCTCTTTCTACATCGGCATCGCCCTCATTTTACTTAGCGTCCTCTTGCAGACCCGTCGTGCTTGGGGGAAGTGAGGTGACCTATTCCGTGTTGCACGTTGCATACAACGCAATAGGACAGACATCTTTACCCAGACGCCTCTTACCTTTGCACCAGATTATAGATAATGTTCTAAATGTCCGATGTTAAACATCGTATAAGTTTAGGACTTACGGCTATGATTTTGTAGTTTTGCTAGAGATTATGGCCGTGGGGAGTGAGGAGGCAGATGCCTAGATA
>JAFRQC010000143.1 GCA_017428805.1 Prevotella sp.
ATCATCGGCTGGGGTCTGGGTAAGGCCGGCGAAGTTACCGCCGCCATCGCCAAGGGTGTAGAGGCAGCCAAGAAGAATCTTGTGAAAGTTCCCGTGCTCAAGGGTACCATCCCCCATGAGATGGAGGCCCGCTTCGGTGGTGCTCAGGTGTTCCTGAAGCCGGCAGCTGCCGGTACCGGTCTGGTGGCCGGTGGTGCCATGCGTGCCGTGTTGGAGAGCGTCGGTGTCAAGGATGTGCTTGCCAAGTCGAAGGGTTCTTCGAACCCCCACAACCTGGTGAAGGCCACCATCACGGCCCTGAGCCAGATGCGTGACGCCTACACGGTGGCAGGTACTCGCGGTATCAGTATGGAAAAAGTATTCAAAGGATAAAGGAGACAAAGACTATGGCAACAATTAAGGTAAAGCAGATTAAGAGTAAGATCGGTTATCCTGTAGACCAGAAGCGCACGCTCGAGGCTCTCGGCCTGCGTAAGATCTCTCAGGTTGTTGAAGTAGAGGACAATCCTTCAATCCGTGGTATGATCCGTAAGGTCCGCCATCTCGTGACCGTCGTTGAGTAATTAACAATTAAAAAGTAGATTCGATTATGAAACTGAATAATTTAAAGCCGGCTGAGGGTTCTACCCACTCTCGTCGTCGTATCGGTCGCGGTCCTGGTTCAGGTCTGGGCGGTACTTCTACCCGTGGTCACAAGGGTGCCAAGGCTCGTTCTGGTTATAAGAAGAAGGTTGGTTTCGAAGGCGGTCAGATGCCTCTCCAGCGTCGTGTTCCGAAGGGTGGTTTCAAGAACATCAACCACAAGGAGTACTTCGCCGTGAACCTCTCCACACTGCAGAAGCTTGCAGAGGAGAAGAACCTCACCAAGATCGGTGTTGCCGAGCTCGTAGCTGCTGGTCTGACCAACGGCAAGGAGCTGGTGAAGATACTTGGCAACGGTGAGCTGAAGGCCAAGATCGATGTGGAGGCCAACGCATTCTCAAAGACTGCCGAGGAAGCAATCAAGGCAGTAGGTGGTAACGCAACAAAAATCTAAACAGTAATGAAGAAGTTAATAGAGACACTGAAGAACATCTGGAAGATCGAGGACCTGCGCCAGCGCCTCCTCATCACACTCCTGTTTGTGGCGATTTATCGTTTCGGCTCGTTCGTGGTACTTCCCGGTATCAACCCTGCCATGTTGAGCCAGCTGCAGTCGCAGACTGCCGGCGGTCTGATGTCGCTGCTCGATATGTTCTCTGGTGGTGCATTCTCCAACGCATCTATCTTTGCGCTTGGAATCATGCCTTACATCTCTGCTTCGATCGTCATGCAGCTCCTCGCCGTCGCTGTGCCTTACGTACAGAAGATGCAGCGTGAGGGTGAGAGCGGCCGTAAGAAGATCAGTATGTACACCCGTTGGCTGACAGTGGCTATCCTGCTGTTCCAGGCTCCGGGTTACCTGATGAACCTGAAGATGCAGGCTGGTGCTGCCCTGGCACAGGGCATCTCCTGGTCTGTGTTCATGGTGCCGGCCGTCATTATCCTGTCCGCAGGAAGTATGTTTATCCTCTGGCTGGGTGAGCGCATTACCGATAAGGGTATAGGAAACGGTATCTCGCTGATCATTATGATCGGTATCATCGCCCGTCTGCCCCAGGCATTCATCCAGGAGCTGACGTCACGATTCACCGCCATCTCGGGTGGTGGTCTGGTGATGTTCCTCGTCGAGATCATCATCCTCTACGCAGTTGTTTGTGCATCGATTGTTCTGGTACAGGGTGTCCGCAAGGTGCCTGTACAGTATGCGAAGCGCATCGTAGGCAACCAGCAGGTGGGCGGTGCCCGCCAGTATATCCCCCTGAAGCTGTTCGCAGCCAACGTGATGCCTATCATCTTTGCCCAGGCATTGATGTTCATTCCGCTGACGCTCGTGCAGTATTCGGCTCCGGAAAATGCCAGCTGGTTTGTGCGCACGATGCTTGATCATCACAGTTGGACCTACAACATCATCTTCGCGCTGCTGATCATCGCATTCACATACTTCTATACGGCCATCACGCTCAACCCGACACAGATGGCCGAGGACATGAAGCGTAACAACGGATTCATCCCCGGTGTGAAGCCAGGCAAGGAGACGGCAGAGTATATCGACACGGTGATGTCGCGCATCACACTGCCCGGATCGTTGTTCATCGCCTTCATCGCTGTGATGCCTGCACTGGCCAGCCTGCTGAACGTGCAGGATGCGTTCTCTCAGTTCTTCGGCGGTACGTCACTGCTGATTCTCGTCGGTGTGGTGCTTGACACACTCGCACAGATCGAGAGCCACCTGCTGATGCGCCACTACGACGGTCTGCTCAGCTCCGGCCGTATCCACGGTCGTGGCATGGCGGCTTATTAATCTTCTATGAAGATCTACCTGAAGACTGAAGATGAGATTGAGCTGATGCGCCAGGCTAACCAGCTTGTTGGTAAGACGCTTGGCGAATTGGCAAAACATATCAAGCCTGGAGTAACGACCCTCCAGTTGGACAAGATCGCGGACGAGTTCATCAGAGACCATGGTGCCGTCCCAACGTTCAAGGGATTCCCTAATCCATATGGAGGGCCGTTTCCTGCCAGCATCTGTACGTCGGTGAATGACGTCGTGGTGCATGGTGTACCGAATGAGCGCACAGTCCTGAAAGAGGGAGACATCATCTCCGTCGATTGCGGGACGCTCCTGAATGAGTTCAATGGCGACTCTTGCTATACGTTCTGCGTGGGTGAGGTCTCCGACGAGGTCAAACAGCTGCTCAAGACAACCAAGGAGTCACTTTACCTTGGCATTGGGCAGGCGGTGGCAGGAAATCATCTGGGTGATATCAGCAGTGCTGTGCAAGACCACTGCGAGGCACAGGGGTATGGCATTGTGCGCGAACTGACCGGTCATGGCATCGGTCGCGAGATGCACGAGGATCCGCAGGTGCCAAACTATGGCAGACGGGGAAATGGCGTGATGCTGAAAGCCGGCATGTGTATCGCCATTGAGCCGATGATCACAATGGGCGACCGCTCCATCTGGTTGGATCAGGACCGTTGGACCATCAGGACCCGGGACGGAAAACCTGCCGCCCATTTCGAGCACACCATCGTCATCAGGCGAGGCAAGGCTGAAATCCTGTCTTCTTTCGAGGAGGTAGAACAAGTAGAAGGACATTTATATTAAATTATATGGCAAAACAATCCGCTATAGAGCAGGACGGAACCATCGTTGAGTCGCTGTCGAATGCGATGTTCCGAGTAGAACTTGAGAATGGAGTCCAGATCATTGCGCATATCTCCGGCAAGATGAGAATGCACTACATCAAGATCCTTCCCGGTGATAAGGTGAAGGTGGAGATGAGCCCCTATGATCTGACAAAAGGAAGAATTGTATTCAGATACAAATAAAACAAAAGAGCAATTATGAAGACAAGAGCATCATTGAAGAAGCGCACCCCCGATTGCAAGATCGTACGTCGCAAGGGACGCCTGTTCGTTATCAACAAGAAGAACCCAAAGTATAAAATGCGTCAGGGTTAATGTTAAATAAGCATAAAATGTGCGGAGGTTTGAGAAAATCTTCGTACCTTTGCATGCTTTTTAGCAGAATTTCGAAATTTAACGTATTATTTTTTTTATTAATTTTCAAATGGCAATAAGAATTGTTGGAGTAGATTTGCCCCAGAATAAGCGTGGCGAAATCGCATTGACTTATATCTATGGTATAGGTCGAAGTAGTTCAGCAAAGATATTGGATAAGGCAGGTGTCAGCCGTGACCTGAAGGTCAACGAGTGGACTGACGACCAGGCAGCCAAAATCCGTGAAATCATCGGCGCTGAATTCAAGGTAGAAGGTGATCTCCGCAGCGAGATCCAGTTGAACATCAAGCGACTGATGGATATTGGTTGCTATCGTGGAGTCCGTCATCGTAATGGTCTTCCTGTTCGTGGTCAGAGCACCAAGAATAATGCTCGTACCCGTAAGGGAAAGAAGAAGACTGTTGCTAACAAGAAGAAGGCTACGAAGTAATTCTAAGTTGAACAATTAAAGGATTTAAGAATTATGGCAAAGAAAACAGTCACTTCCAAGAAGAGGAACGTTCGTGTGAACGCCATTGGTCAGTTGCACGTACACAGCTCTTTCAACAATATTATCGTTTCACTGGCTAACGACGAGGGTCAGGTGATCTCTTGGTCATCAGCCGGTAAGATGGGTTTCCGTGGTTCGAAGAAGAACACGCCGTACGCTGCCCAGATGGCCGCAGAGGATTGCGCCAAGGTGGCTTATGATCTCGGTCTTCGCAAGGTGAAGGCTTATGTGAAGGGTCCCGGTAACGGCCGTGAGTCAGCTATCCGTGCCATCCACGGTGCAGGTATCGAGGTTATGGAAATCATCGATGTTACGCCGCTGCCGCACAACGGATGCCGTCCTCCGAAGCGTCGTAGAGTATAATCAGATTCCGAATACTCAGAATATTCAGATTATTCAGACATTATTTTTTAATTATGGCAAGATATTTAGGACCGAAATCAAAAATTGCGCGTCGTTTTGGTGAGCCCATCTTCGGCGCAGACAAAGTTTTGTCCCGTAGGAACTTCCCCCCGGGACAGCATGGCAACAACCGTCGTCGTAAGATGTCGGAGTATGCCGTCATGCTGGCAGAGAAGCAGAAGGCCAAGTATACCTATGGAGTGCTTGAGCGTCAGTTCCGTAACCTGTTTGAGAAGGCAGCCAAGGCCGATGGTATCACCGGTGAGGTGCTGCTCCAGCTGCTGGAGAGCCGACTCGACAATGTGGTGTTCCGTCTTGGTATTGCTCCTACTCGCGCTGCTGCCCGTCAGCTCGTGGGTCACAGACACATTACTGTAGATGGTAAGGTTGTGAACATTCCTTCATTCCAGGTGAAGCCCGGTATGATCGTAGCCGTTCGTGAGAAGTCAAAGTCTCTCGAGGTTATCGAGGCCGCCCTTGCTGGTTTCAATCACAGCAAGTACCCCTGGATCGAGTGGGATGAGAACGCTAAGGGTGGTAAGTTCCTGCACATGCCGGAGCGCGCCGATATCCCCGAGAACATTAAGGAACAGTCAATCGTTGAGTTGTACTCTAAGAACTAAAATCATTTAAATTAATGGCGATATTAGCATTTCAAAAACCCGATAAAGTCGTAATGTTGGAAGCCAGCGACAAATTCGGCAAGTTCGAATTTCGTCCCTTGGAGCCCGGTTTCGGTGTGACCATCGGCAACGCGCTGCGCCGCATTCTTCTTTCATCGCTCGAGGGCTATGCCATCAATACCGTGCGCATCGCAGGTGTTGAGCATGAGTTCTCCTCAGTACCTGGTGTAAAGGAAGACGTGACCAACATTATCTTGAACCTGAAGCAAGTGAGGTTCAAGCAAGTTGTAGAAGAATTCGAGAACGAGAAAGTCAGTATCACGGTCGAGAATTCTACTGAATTCAAAGCCGCAGACATAGGCAAGTATCTGACCGGATTTGAGGTGCTGAATCCCGATTTGGTGATTTGTCATTTAGATTCCAAGGCATCGATGCAGATCGACCTCACCATCAACAAGGGCCGCGGCTATGTCCCTGCTGACGAGAACCGCGAGTTCTGCACCGACGTGAACGTCATCGCCATCGATTCTATTTACACTCCGATCCGTAACGTGAAGTACGCTGTCGAGCCGTATCGTGTCGAGCAGAAGACCGACTACGACAAGCTCGTGCTTGAAGTTACGACGGATGGTTCCATCCACCCGAAGGATGCCCTGAAAGAGGCTGCAAAGATCCTTATCTATCACTTCATGCTCTTCTCCGACGAGAAGATCACCCTAGAGAACACAGACACCGAGGGCAACCAGGAGTTTGATGAGGAGATCCTGCACATGCGCCAGCTGCTCAAGACGCGTCTCGTCGACATGAACCTCTCCGTTCGTGCCCTCAACTGCCTGAAGGCAGCAGACGTGGAGACCCTGGGCGACCTGGTACAGTACAACAAGACCGACCTCTTGAAGTTCCGCAACTTTGGTAAGAAATCGCTCACTGAGCTTGATGATTTGCTCGAGAGTCTGAATCTGTCGTTTGGAACCGACATTTCCAAGTATAAACTGGACAGGGAGTAAGTCTGCGAAGACATGCCGAATGCCCAATAAAAGAACAAAAGTAAAATGAGACATAATAAGAAATTTAATCACCTCGGTCGTACTGCCAGTCACCGTAGCGCCATGCTTGCAAACATGGCCATCTCGCTGATCATGCACAAAAGAATCACTACGACCGTTGCCAAGGCCAAGGCCCTGAAGAAGTATGTAGAGCCCCTGATCACAAAGGCAAAGGAAGACTCTACCAACTCTCGTCGTGTCGTATTCAGCTACCTGCAGAACAAGGAGGCCATCAAGGAGCTCTTCTCTGCAGTGAGTGAGAAAGTCGGCGACCGTCCCGGTGGATACACCCGTATCATCAAGCTCGGTACCCGTCAGGGTGACGCTGCCCAGGTTTGCTTCATCGAGCTCGTTGACTTTGATCCCGAAATGGCAAAGGATACGAAGAAGAAGTCTACCCGCCGTTCTCGTAAGTCTGCTCCCAAGGCAGAGGCAGCTCCCGCTGCTGAGGAGAAGAAGGCTGAGGCTCCTGCTGAAGAGGCTGCTCCCGCTGAGGATGCAAAGGAAGAGGCTAAGGCTGAGTAATAATCCCATCGGATTATTCAGAGTAATCAGACTACTCAGACCATCAATAAGAGAAGCTCGCATCTATACGATGCGGGCTTTTTTTACTTTTTCACCTTTTTACTTTTTTACCTTTATAGGGTTTTTCCTATTCGTTTTTCGGGAAAATCCCTTTTCGGTTTGCAGAATAATGCTTACCTTTGCACCGTTGAACATTAAAATATGGACGATATGAAGAAGACATTGGTAGTATCACTCGGCGCTCTGCTGCTTTTGAGCAGCTGCGGCACTTACACAGGTGCAGGCGCCGTTACTGGTGGTAGCTTCGGCTCCATCATCGGTTCAGCCATCGGAGGCATCTCCGGCGGATGGCGTGGTAGTAATGTAGGTTCCCTCATCGGTATGGCAGGTGGTGCTGTGGTAGGTGCAGCGATAGGTTCTGCTGCCGACAGGGCTGAGCAGCAGCGGTATGAGGAGTATGCCGAGCAGCGTCGTCAGCGTCGTTATGAGGATTACGGACGGACACGGAGCAGTGAGCGTCGTACGCCGCAGTACGGTCAGAACAACGAACAGCGTTATGATGATCAGGGTTACTACAACAATGATCAGAGTGGCTTCGACAGTAGCAATCAAGGCGATGACCGTCTGTTTGGATTCGATGAGAACTTCAATACCAAGACCGATAGTGTCAGTGTGACTGCATTGTCTCTGCCTGCCATCGAGATCCGCAATGCCCATATCATCGAAGCCACCAATGACGGCGTGCTGAGCCGTGGCGAGGAGATAAGGATGGTGTTCGAGGTGTTTAACAACTCTCCGAAGCCCATCTTCCAGATTCAGCCTACGGTGTCTGAGGTCACTGGCAACAAGCATATCCGCGTCTCAGAGAATGTCCTTGTGGAGAGTATTATGCCAGACCGTGGCATCCGCTATACGGCCGTCATCAAGGCTGACGACCGTCTGAAGGAAGGTGAGGCCGTCATTCGCATCAGTGTCCTCCACCAGAACAAGGAGGTCGCCTCTCAGTCGAAGGAATTCCCCATCCAGACTACAAGATAATTTATAGGCACGGATTAACACGGCCTTATATAGTAAGGACACGGCTTTCTACAGGGATAGGAAGCCGTGTCTTTGTAAAAGCCGTGTTAATCTGTGCCAAGAATAAGAATGAGTGGAAAACTTATTTCTTTTCTTCTTGTTGTTTCTTCTTGTACTGATCCCTCAGTTCCATCCAGATGGGCTTGGTGTCTGAGCCTTCGTTTGTGCCGATGTCAAACTCCGGCAGGTCGATGAAGTCCTCAGGTCTGAAGGGTACGGCGGTGGAGTCGTAGCGTTCCACGGTGACGGGTGCGATACCCTGGGCGATGATGCCAAGTTCACGGGCAGCACGTACGGAGAGGTCGATGATGCGCCCCTTGACATACGGTCCACGGTCTGTCACCCTTACGATCACCACCTTGCCGTTGGCGGGATTGGTCACCTTCAACAGCGTGCCGAAAGGGTAGGTGCGGTGGGCGCACGTCAGACTGTCGTGGTGCAGCCTCTCGCCGCTGGCCGTCTGCCGTCCCGAGAACTTCTTGGAATAATACGATGCCTTACCGCTCTGAACTTGTGCCAGAGCGGCAAGGCCTAAAATAATGGCGATAAAAACGATATATCGTTTATAACTCATACAATGCCCTGTGCTAACATCGCCTTGGCGACTTTCATAAAGCCGGCGACGTTGGCACCCTTCACGTAATTGATATAGTCGCCCTCCTTGCCGTACTTCACGCACTGGCCGTGGATGTTCGACATGATCTGATGCAGGCGCTGGTCTACCTCCTGGCTGCTCCAGGCGAGACGCATCGAGTTCTGCGTCATCTCCAGACCTGACGTAGCCACACCTCCGGCGTTCACGGCCTTGCCAGGAGCGAAGAGCTGTTTGGCGGCGATGAACTTCTCCGCAGCCTCTGCCGTACAACCCATATTCGACACCTCTGCCACGCACAGCGGCTTGTTGGCTAAGATCTTGTCTGCATCCTCGCCGTTCAGCTCGTTCTGGGTGGCGCAGGGCAGATAGATGTCCGCCTTCTGTTCCCACGGCTTCTTGCCAGGATAGAACGTGGCACCGTCAAACTCCTCCACATACGGCTCGCAGACATCGTTGCCAGATGCTCGCAGCTCCAGCATAAACTCGATCTTATCGGCATCTAGTCCTGCAGGATCGTATACATAACCGTCAGGACCGCTTATGGTAATTACCTTCGCGCCCAGTTCTGTCGCTTTCTTCGCAGCACCCCAGGCCACATTGCCGAAACCGCTCAGTGCGACGGTCTTGCCCTTGATGTCCAGTCCGTGCTCCTCCAGCATCTGATGCACGAAGTAGAGTGCACCGTAGCCCGTGGCCTCAGGCCTCAGGATCGATCCGCCCCATTCCATGCCCTTGCCTGTCAGCACGCCTTGGAACTGATGCGTCAGCCGCTTATACTGTCCGTAGAGATAGCCTATCTCCCTGGCTCCTACGCCGATGTCGCCAGCGGGCACATCCTCGTCGGGACCGATATGGCGATACAGTTCCGTCATGAATGCCTGACAGAACTTCATCACCTCGTTGTCGCTCTTGCCGCGGATGGAGAAGTCCGAGCCGCCCTTGCCTCCGCCCATGGGTAGGGTAGTGAGGGCATTCTTGAAGGTCTGCTCGAAACCGAGGAACTTCAGAATGCTCAGGTTCACTGATGAGTGGAAGCGCAGTCCGCCCTTGTAGGGGCCGATGGCGCTGTTGAACTGCACACGGTAGCCCAAGTTCACCTGCACCTCACCCTTGTCATCCACCCAAGGCACGCGGAACGTGATGATCCTCTCCGGCTCCACGATGCGCTCGATAATCTTGGCCTTCTCAAACTCGGGATGCTGGTTATACACGTCCTTGATGGATTCCAACACTTCCCTTACAGCCTGTAGGTACTCCACTTCGCCCAGATGTTTCTGCTCTAGGGCTTGCATGATTTTCTCCACTTCCATAGTAATTCAGATGTTTTTAGTTTCAATATGATATGTTTGATGGTGCAAATATAAGAAAAATATTCGGAACCTGCACGAAAAATTCCGAATATTTTCTTTGTAAAGTTACAGATTGTTAAATATCTGCCTTTTTTATATCTTTTCCAGGGCTTGCTTGATGTCGTCGAGGATATCCTCCACGTCCTCAATACCCACGGAGAGACGGATCAGGTCAGGGGCCACGCCAGCCTCCAGCAGCTGCTCGTCAGAGAGCTGACGGTGGGTGTGCGAGGCAGGATGCAGCACACACGTACGGGCATCGGCCACGTGCGTCACGATATTGATCATCTCCAGTGAGTCCATCCACTTGATGGCCGTCTCGCGGTTGCCCTTCAGTCCGAAGGCTATCACGCCACAAGAACCCTGAGGCAGGTACTTCTGTCCGAGGGCGTAGTTCTTGTCGTCAGGCAGTCCGCAGTAGTGTACCCACGCCACCTTCTCGTTGTCGTGCAGGAACTCTGCCACCTTCTGTGCGTTCTTGCAGTGCTGTGCCATACGCAGATGCAGCGTCTGCAGTCCGAGGTGCAGCAGGAACGCGTTCTGCGGAGCGGGAATCGATCCGAGGTCGCGCATCAGCTGTGCCACGAGCTTCGTCGTAAAGCCCATCTTTCCG
>JAFRQC010000085.1 GCA_017428805.1 Prevotella sp.
AATCCCTCAATGCAAAAATCAAGGACTTTAGGGCTCAGCTAAGGGGAGTCATTGACAAGAAATTCTTCATTTTCAGATTGGTCAAAATTTTCGGTTAATCCCACGTGGTTATGCAGGTGACCCATAATAACACTTAGCATCTTAAATTATGGTACAAGCAAAAAACTACAAGAACAAAGACGAGGTGATTGCTGATTTCAAGAAGGCTTTCGCCCGCAAAAGAGAATGGCTCGAACAAGCCGAGAGAGATTTAGCAGAGATTCAAGCGAAACGAAAACTCTCAGTCGTCTAACCTTTCAATTCGAATCTCTACTATGAACACATTAAATCTGATACAACTGAATCTCCGAAGCCCCTATGAGGTCTGGAATGAATCTGACAATGATTATTTCTTTGTCACGGATTATGGTGTCGTCTATAAAATCAGTTTTGGCGACGATGCGCCTATTTGGAAGTCTGGTGCTTACACTTTTGACATCCAGAATACCAACCAGAAGGATTCTCCAAGCGACCAGAAGGTTAAGATGACCATCATCTGCATCGTGGAGGAATTCTTTAGGAACAACGCAGACATACTTCTCTATATTTGCGAGACTGGCGATAACAAGCAGGCCATGAGGAATCGGCTGTTTATACGTTGGTTCAACGAGTATAGTTTCCAACAAGATTATATCCTCCGTACGGCAATGGTGAAAGACGGTGAACAGGAGAATTTTGCTGCCATCATCGTCCAGCGCAGTCATCCGGATCTGAACAACATCCTTATGACATTTGACGAGACGATAGAATACTTCAATGAGAAACCCTAAATTATGCTCCAGAATTTTGCAGATAATAGATATTTTGCTATCTTTGCACCTTGATAAAAATAACAATCACCAGGCTGGGTCAGCCTGTGCGAAAATAAGAAAGGACAAAATAACAATGAGAAAACTACTTACCATCCTATTCCTCATGATAACGCTGGTCGCCCAGGCTCAGCGCCAGCAGATATCGTATATTGAAGAGACGAAGAACTGGTATTATGTCTATGATGAGAAGGGCAAGAAGATTGGTGGGCTCTCGCGAAGTAGCGTGGGAGAAATCAAAGGCTGGGGCAGCGATTTCTTTGTGGCGAAACGTTATTCCTACTACCACATCTGCGATGCCATGGGGAGAACGCTGAAGACGATGAATGTCTCAGATGTCGGCGAGATCGTCGCTGTCACCAACAGCACCATCACCAGTCGTAAAGGCAGCTGGATCTTCACATGGAGTAAAGAGGGAAAGAAAATCAACGCAAGAACGAAGAATTAGGATTCTGGCGTTTTCCTTATGCTCACAAAGTGTCGTTTTAAATGTGTGGTGATGCAGAATATGCAGATTTTGGTGAAAAAGTTCTGTCAAAATTGTGGAATCTGCGGTAAATTTATTACTTTTGCATCCGACAAACGATAAATCAAGAATAATGAAGAATCTGATCAAACGAGAATTGACAGGACGCAGCATGCTGGTCGTTATGATAACAGTAGCCCTTGGAACTGCGATGCTTACGGGTTGTAAGCAGAAGAAACAGACGGGGGATATCATCGTCCGCAAGACGGAAACACCGAAGCCGCTGGCTCCCATCCGCATGCAGGATTATAATCAGGTGAAGGATGTGGAGTGGCTGGATCGCAGCTATCAGGTGGACATTCGCCGTATGGCCGATGACAGTCTGAAGATGGTGAAGGACGAGACGGGCCAGAAGTTCGTCGATAACCGCATCCAGCTGAAGGTGATCCGTCAGGACGGCAGCGTGTTTTTCAGCCGGACGTTTACCAAGGCGGATTTCAACGATTATCTGGACGACGACTATCGTGCGACGGGTATTCTGGAGGGACTGGTCTTCGACCGTGTCGATGGTTATCAGTTGATCTTCGCCGGCAGTGTGTGCCATCCGCAGACGGATGAGTATATCCCGTTGGTGATCACGCTGAGTAACTTCGGCGACGTGACCATCAGCCGTGATACGCAGATGGATACCAGCGGCAGCGAGGAGTTAAACGACAACAAGAGTGTTATTAACGACAACCAGGAGGAGGTTAATAACGACAATCAGGACATCTGAGTCAACGATTCCCAGTTGTTGCAGAATACTGCAACGGAGGGGAAGAGTAAGTCTGCACCGGCGTCGAGGAGTGTCTGGTCTGGTAAGGGACCGGTGTTCACGGCGACGGTAAAGATTTTGGCGGCTGCACCTGCACGCACGCCAAGGGGTGCATTCTCTACGACGATGGCTTCACAGGGTCTTAAGTTTCCGGCTTTGCTGAGTCCCATGAGATAGGGATCTGGTGCGGGTTTGCCGCGACGGACATCGTAGGCGGTGGTGATGCGGTCTTCAGTGACGAAAGCACCGAAGTCGCTGAGGATGCGGTGGATGAGGGGACGCTGCCCGCTGCCTGTGACGACGCAGCACAGGAGTCCGTCATTGGTAATCTTCTGCATCAGTTCAAGCATGCCTGGCATAACAGGCGCCTCGGGCAGGGAGTGGAAGATCTGCGTCTTCACATCATACATACGTTGGGCCTCGGCCTCGTCGATCTCACGGCCTTGCTGTTTTTGCACCATTTTCTTGATCGTGTCCACGCCACGGGCACCTTCAGTGGCGTAGGCATCGTCGGCGGTCATCAGGATGCCGAACTGCGCCATGGACTGTTGCCAGGCAATGGCGTGGTTGGGCATGGAGTTGTAGAGCACGCCGTCCATGTCAAAGAGCACGGCCTTGGGGCGTAATGCCTCAAAGCCGTGTCTTTCCAAGTATTGTGTTATTGCAATCCGGAACATCAGGCCTCCTTTGCCAGACGCTCCTTGATGGCCTTGCTGTCTGCCTCGTAGCCGGGCTTGTCGAGCAGGGCGAACATATTCTTCTTGTAAGCCTCCACACCGGGCTGGTTGAAGGGGTTCACGCCGAGCACGTTGCCGCTGATGCCACAGCCGATCTCGAAGAAGTAGATGAGCTGTCCGAGATAACGCTCGTTGAGGCGCGGCATAGTGATGCGGATGTTGGGCACGCCACCGTCGACATGTGCCAGACGGGTGCCGAGCTCTGCCATCTTGTTCACCTCGTCCACACGCTTGCCAGCGAGGAAGTTCAGACCGTCGAGGTTCTCCTCGTCCTCAGGGAAGAGCAGCTTCTTCTCAGGCTCCTCGACGCTGATGACGGTCTCGAAGATGGTGCGTTCGCCGTCCTGGATCCACTGTCCCATGGAGTGGAGGTCGGTGGTGAAGTCGACGCTTGCGGGGAAGATGCCCTTCTTGTCCTTACCCTCCGACTCGCCGTAGAGCTGCTTCCACCACTCGCTCATGAAGTGGAGCTTCGGCTGGAAGTTGACCATGATCTCAATCTTCTTACCCTTCTGGTAGAGACCGTTGCGCACGGCTGCATACTGGGCGGCGGGGTTCTCAGCAAATGGTGTGTCCTTGCCACAGGCTTTCTCCATGTCCTGGGCACCAGCGACGAGCTCGCGGATGTCGAATCCGGCACAGGCGATAGGCAGCAGACCTACGGGAGTGAGCACGGAGAAACGGCCACCGACGTTGTCGGGGATGATGAATGAGGTGTAACCCTCCTTGTCGGCACAGGTGCGGGCGGCACCGCGCTTGGCGTCAGTGATGGCGACGATGACCTTCTTGGCCTCGGCCTTGCCGCGCTGGGCCTCACACTGCTTCTTGAGCAGACGGAAGGTGAGGGCGGTCTCGGTGGTGGTACCGGACTTTGAGATGTTGATCACACCGAACTTCTTGTCCTTCAGGTACTCGGTGAGCTCGAAGAGATAGTCCTCGCCGATGTTGTTGCCTGCGAAGAGGATCGTGGATTTTTTTTTGTCGGCCACGAGCCATGAGAACGAGTTGCTGAGGGCCTCGATGACGGCACGGGCGCCAAGATAGCTGCCACCGATGCCTGCTACGACGATGGCCTCGCAGTTGGAGCGGAGCACATCGGCACAGGCCTGCAGTTCGTCAAGGAACGCAGGGGTGATGCTCGAAGGCAGATGGAGCCATCCGAGGAAATCATTACCGGGACACGTGCCGTCTTCCAGTGCCTGCTGGGCGGCCTTCACTTTGGGCTCAAAAGCCTCTACTGCGCCGGCTTCGAGGAAGCAGGCGGCCTTTGTAATGTCAAGACTGATATTTTTCATTGTGATACATTATTTATATATTATAGGATAAAAGTTATCGGAAACTGTCGGTCAGGAGCTTGATCTCAATCTGCGGTGAGATGCGCTCGTAGAGGATGTTGTAGACGGCATCGAGGATGGGCATGTTCACATGACAGTGACGGTTGATCTCCTTCATGCATTTCGTGCCGAAGTAGCCCTCGGCAATCATCTCCATCTCGATTTGTGCTGACTTCACGCTGTAGCCCTTGCCGATCATCGTACCGAAGGTGCGGTTGCGCGAGAAGTTGCTGTAGCCCGTCACGAGCAGGTCGCCCAGATAGACGGAGTCATAGGCGTTGCGGTCCAGGGGATGGACGGCGGTGAGGAAACGGTTCATCTCCTGCACGGCGTTCGCCATGAGCACTGCCTGGAAGTTGTCACCGTATTTCAGTCCTGAGCAGATGCCGGCTGCGATGGCATAGACATTTTTCAGCACGGAGGAGTATTCGATGCCCACCACGTCGGTGGAGGTCTTCGTCTTGATGAATTCGCTGGTGAGTACCTCGCAAAAAGCCTGCGCTTTCTCACGGTCGGCACAGCCCACGGTGAGATAACTCAGACGCTCGAGTGCCACCTCCTCGGCATGGGAGGGACCTCCGATGCAGGCGAGGTTCTCGTAAGGCACGTCATAGACCTGATGGAAGTATTCTGAGCAGACGAGGTTTTCATCGGGCACGATACCTTTGATGGCGGTAATGACGAACTTGTCGTGCAGACGGGTCTTGAGTTTCTTGAGGTGACTCTTGAGATAGGGTGAGGGGGTGACGAAGACCAGCGTGTTGTACTGCTGGGCGATACGGTTCAGGTCGCTGTCAAAGTTGATCTCGTCGATGTTGAAGTGGACGCTGGTGAGATAGGCGGGGTTATGTCCCAGGCGTTTGAAGTCGTCGATACGGTCGTCACGACGCATGTACCAGCCGATGTGGTGGGTGTGACTCACCACAATCTTCGCGATAGCTGTTGCCCAGCTGCCGCCGCCGATAATCGCTATCTTACCACAATCGTACATATTCCATTTTTCTTTGTTTGGCACGGATTAACACGGCTCTCATATTGAGAGACACTGCTTTTCCGCGCAGCCAGCCGTGTCTTTATTTAAAGCCGTGTAATCCGTGCCTATTATCATATTGCTGCTTTTTCAATCCACTTGGCGATGTCATCGACAGAGGGCTTCTGCATGTCGAGCTTGAATTTCTTCACGATGTCACCGATCTTCTGCTGGAGACCCTGGGCCTTCTCGGAAGCGATGTTCTGCACGAGGTTGAAGCCGGCCTTGCGGAGGATGGGTACCCACTCCTCAGCGACGCCGATGGCAGCCCACTCTGCGGGTGTGCTCTGCGGAATCTTCTTCTCAGGCTTCATCTGGGGGAAGAAGAGCACTTCCTGGATGAAGGTCTTGCCCGTCATGAGCATCACCAGACGGTCGATGCCGATACCGATACCAGAAGTGGGAGGCATACCGTACTGCAAAGCACGGAGGAAGTCCTGATCAATGATCATAGCCTCGTCGTCGCCCTTGTCAGCCAATTTCATCTGCTCGATGAAACGCTCCTCCTGATCGATGGGATCGTTAAGCTCAGAGTAGGCATTGGCCAGCTCCTTACCATTCACCATCAGTTCGAAACGCTCGGTAAGTCCGGGCTTAGAGCGGTGCATCTTCGTCAGGGGAGACATCTCCACGGGATAATCGGTGATGAAGGTGGGCTGGATGAAGGTACCCTCGCAGAACTCACCGAAGAGTTCGTCGATGAGCTTGCCCTTGCCCATGGTCTCGTCCACATCCATACCCTTGGAGAGGCAAAATGCACGGATCTCTTCTTCTGTCTTGCCGTTGCAGTCGAAACCTGTCTTCTCCTGAATGGCCTCGAGGATGGGGAGACGGCGATAGGGAGCCTTGAAACTGACGATGTTGCCGTCGATCTCACGCTCGGGCTTTCCGTTGACGGCGATACAGATGGTCTCCAGGAGTTTCTCTGTGAACGACATCATCCAGTTGTAGTCCTTATATTGCACATAGAGTTCCATACAGGTGAACTCCGGGTTGTGGTTTCGGTCCATACCCTCGTTGCGGAAGTTCTTGCCAATCTCATAGACTCCCTCGAAACCACCCACGATGAGGCGCTTCAGATAGAGCTCGGTGGCGATACGCATATACATATCCTGATCGAGGGCATTGAAGTGGGTGATGAACGGACGGGCCGAAGCACCACCGGCAATCATCTGCAGGGTAGGCGTCTCCACCTCTGTGTATCCGGCATCATCCAGCACCTTGCGCAGGGTACGGATGACCGTAGCACGCTGGAGGAATGTATCTTTGACACCCTCGTTCACCACGAGGTCGACATAACGCTGACGATAGCGGAGCTCGGGATCGTCGAACTTATCGTAGGCCACACCGTCCTTATACTTCACGATAGGCAGCGGCTTCAGGGCCTTCGACAACAGGGTGAGCTCCTGGGCATGCACACTGATC
Source organism: Prevotella sp. (assembly GCA_017428805.1). The sequence continues at coordinate 6,655 of JAFRQC010000085.1, forward strand.
TCACCCGTCTGGGTACGGAACACGAAGCCCTTCACACCGATGAAGTCGCCGATATCGAGCAGACGCTTGAACACATTATTATATAAGTCCTTGTTCTCACCAGGGCAGAGGTCGTCGCGGGTGATATACACCTGAATACGGCCCTTGGAGTCCTGTATCTCTGCAAACGAGGCCTTTCCCATGACACGACGGCTCATCATACGGCCGGCAATAGACACCTGGCGGGGCTCGTCTTCGTCACGGAAATTGTCACGTATGTCTGTGGAAAATGCGTTAGTGGGGTATTCGGCTGCGGGATAGGGATCGATGCCCATGTTACGCAGCTCTTGCAGACTCTCGCGTCTGCCGATTTCTTGTTCACTTAGTTCTAAAATGTTCATCTCGAATATACGTATATTTTACTTTTATGGGTGCAAAGATACGAAAATATCCCGAAAAAAGCAAGATTAGGGTAAATATTTGCAAAAAAAGTTGTAAAAGATTTGGTTGTTTATCAAATTGTTCCTATTTTTGTAGCAGAATAACTAAATATGTTGCTATGGATCAAAAAACGGTTAAGAAAAGAGTTATTGGAGTTGATATTAGTCTTGAGGCCACATCTTATGCGATTGTAGATGTCAGAGGAAACATCTTGGTGAAAGAAAGTTTCCCCACAGAGGAGTACCCGGAGATAGGGGCTTTTGTGACGAAGTTGAGTGAAGGCATCGTCCAGATGATTGATGCCAATGGCGGTTACGAGACCATCCGTTCGGTGGGTATCAGTGCGCCGAGCTCGAACTATAAGCAGGGCTGTATCGTGAACTCTCCTAATTTCCCGTGGAAAGGTGTCATTCCCCTGTCTGCATTGTTGCGCGACAGGCTGGGACTGGCTGTGGCCGTAGCTAACAACTCGCATGTGGTGGCTCTTAGTGAGTATGCTTTCGGTTGTGCTCGTGGCATGAAGGACTTTATCGTGATCACCCTCGGTTCGGGCTTGGGCAGTTGCCTCTTCTCCGACGGCGGCGTGAAGTTGGGCTCTGACGGTTATGCCGGAGAGATAGGACACACCTGCGTGCATCACGACGGTCGTCAGTGTGGTTGTGGAAACAAAGGCTGTCTGGAGGCCTATACAGCCGCGAAAGGTATCGTCCGAACTGCCCGTGAGATCATGACAGAGTCGGGAGAGCCTACGAAACTGCGTCGTGTGCCGAAATTGTCGCCGAGAGTGATTGCAGAGCTGTGCGACGAGGGTGATGCGATGGCCATTGAGACGTTCCGCCGTACGGGTGAGGCTCTTGGAATTGGTCTTGCCAACTATGCCTCCGTCATCGATCCTGAGGCCATCATCTTCACTGGTGGTATCATCGGGGCCGGCAAGTGGCTGATGGAACCTGCCAAGAAAGCTTTCGAGGAACATGTGTTCCATAATATCAAAGGTAAAGTGAAGTTTTTGACCTCTGAACTGGATGAAAGTGAACGTAATATCCTTGGCGCGAGCGTATTGGCCTGGGAAGTGAAGGAGTATTCTTTGTTCGTGTAATAAAGAATGTGGAATGTGGAATGAGTAAAGCAAAACAAGATGGAAGAAATTGATCAGATAAAAACGCGAGTCGTTGGTGTTGATATCCGTGAAGTGAAGACCACCTATGCGCTGGTGGATATCCGTGGCGAGATTATCGCGATAGACTATTTTATGACGATGGACTATCCTGATGTGTCTGACTTCGTCACAGCCCTGAGCGAGAAGATTATCACGCTCGTCGAGGAGAATGGTGGCTATGAGAAGGTGCGCTCAGTAGGTTTGAGTGCGCCCAGCGGCAATTTCAGGACGGGTTGTATCGAGAATGCCGCCAATATGCCGTGGAAGGGAGTCGTTCCCTTGGCTGCGATGTTGCGCGACCGTCTCGGACTGGCCGTGGCGCTGGCTAACGACGCACATGTCACTGCCCTGGGCGAGAAAGCCTTCGGCAGCGCTCACGGTATGAAAGACTTCGTGGTGGTGTCTATCAGTCACGGCGGTCTCGGCAGCTGTATCTTCATGGACGGAAATCCTCACCTGGGCGTGAATGGCTTTGCCGGAGAAGTGGGACACTCTTGTGTGGTGGTCGATGGTCGCGAGTGTGGCTGTGGACGCAAGGGTTGTCTGGAGACCTATTGTTCTGATAAGGGACTTATGAAGACCGTAGAAGAATTGCTGGCAGAGGGTATGCCCTCGGCACTGAAGGGGATGAAGAATATCAGTATCCAGACGGTTACCTATTATTGCGATCAAGGCGACCAGGTGGCCATTGAGGCCTTGCGGCGCGTGGGATTCATGCTTGGACTAGGTCTGGCCAACTATGCCTCAGTCCTGAATCCTGAGGCCATCATCCTGACGGGTGATATGATGCTGGCGGGTAAGTGGCTGCTGAAGCCCATGCGGAAGTCGTTCGAGGAACATGTCTTCCATAATATCCAGGGTGAGACACGACTGCTGGTTTCTATTCTGAAGGAAGGTGAGCGCGATGTGCTGGGTGCCAGTGCCCTCGCATGGGACGTGAAGGAGTATTCCCTGTTTAAGTAGATTTGGATTAGAAAGATATATAAAATAAGAACAATATATTAACTAAACGTTATGATTGAACAGAACATCAAGTCGAAAGTGGTTGGCGTTGATATCAGTAACGAGCTGACCACCTATGCTATTGTAGATGTTAGAGGTAATATACTGGCGGAAGACTCCTTCCCCACGATCGATTATCCTGACGTGAACAATTTCGTATCCGTACTCAGCGAGAGGATTGTCATGCTGGTTGAGAACAACGGCGGTTATGAGAATATCCGCTCCATCGGTATGAGCAGCCCCAGTGCCAGCTCTGTCTCGGGTTGTATCGAGAATGCGGCAAACCTGCCTTGGAAGGGTGTCATCCCCATGGCAGCGATGCTCCGAGACCGTTTGGGACTGGCTGTGGCCCTCTCCAACGATGCCCATGTGTCTGCACTGGGTGAATACACTTTCGGCTGTGCCCATGGTATGAAGAACTTCATCATCATCAGTCTGGGCGTCGGTCTGGGCAGCTGTTTCTTCACGGAAGGCGAAGACCATAAGGGACACCTCGGCTATGCCGGTGAGTTTGGGCATACCTGTGTGGTGGAAGGTGGTCGTGAGTGCGGCTGTGGTCACAAGGGATGTCTCGAAGCCTATGCAGGTGCTGCAGGCATCATCCGTACGGCGAAGGAGATGATGGCAGAGTCTGACGCGCCGTCGCTGATGCGCAATCTGGAGCACCTCACACCACGTACCATCAACGAGTGCTGCGAGAAGGGTGACGAGATGGCCAAGGAGGTGTATCGCCGTACGGGGTATATGTTAGGTCTCGGCCTCGCTAACTACGCCTCGATCATCGATCCGGAGGCCATTATCATCACGGGTGGCATCTCCCATGCAGGCGAGTGGCTCTATGAACCGTTGAAGGAATCGTTTGAGGATCATGTCTTCGGCAATATGCATGGCAAGGTGAAGATCCTTGTGTCTGAGTTGAACAACCGCGAGCGCGACGTTCTGGGAGCCAGTGCCCTGGCCTGGAGCGTGCCCGAATACTCATTATTTAAGTAGTGAGTAGTGAGAGGTAAGAGGTGAGAGATTAAGAAATGGACGTAGAAGAAATCAACGAGATCATCAACGCCAAACCTAATCTGAGTACCGCCCTCGGGATGGAGTTTCTCTCCACGCCCGAGGACGATACGTGTATGGCACGTATGCAAGTTGACGAGCGCAATCGTCAGCCCTTCGGATTCCTCAGCGGCGGGGCGTCATTGGCGTTGGCGGAGAATGTGGCAGGTGTGGGATCGTCAGCCCTCTGTCCTGGCTGTGCCTGTGTGGGCATCGAGGTCAGCGGCAGTCATGTGAAGGCGGTGGCCGAGGGGGATACTGTGACGGCCTATGCCCGTCTGCTGCACCGTGGCACGACGCTCCATGTGTGGAATGTGGATATCAAGGACACGACGGGCGACCTGATCTCGAATGTCCGGGTCACTAATTATATCATCAAACAGAAGAAGTAATGTCCGCTTTTGCCATCTATCGTTTGCCGCATGAAGATTGTGCGACACTTGTTCAGCAGACGGAAGGTGAGCCTGCGGAATTTCTTTCTTGCACAGAACTTAGTGGCAAGCGTGGCTTCGTTGTTGCTCCCTTTGAGGTGACAGCGCAACAGCCCATCTTGCTCATCCGTCCTGATTGTGTGGAAACGATGAAGGTAGAATCAAGGGGATTGGTTCATACCCCCAGCCGGGGGTGCGCAACCTGTCCCCCTGATTCTACATACGCCATAGACTTTGCCAACTATCATGCCCAGCTCGAGGCCGGTATCTTCCGTAAGATAGTCCTGGCCCGTTGTGCAGAAGAGGCATCGGAAGAAGCGATAGACCCTATGGTACTCTTCCGCCGTGCCTGCGAACTGTACCCTAGGATGTTCATCTCGCTGGTGTCCACCTCCAAGAGTGGGGTATGGCTGATAGCCACTCCGGAGATCCTGTTGGAGGGAAAGGCAAATGACTGGCATACGGTAGCCTTGGCGGGCACGATGAAGCTGGAAGGGGATTCTCTGAAGGGCGAAGGTGAGAAGGTTACCTGGGCTACGAAGGACATCCAGGAGCAGCGCATCGTCACCACCTATATAGCAGAGTGTCTGGAACAGTTTACGGGTGATTTCCGGGAGGAGGGTCCACGTACCGTCCGTGCAGCCAATCTGGTTCATCTGCGGAGTGATTTCACTTTTAAGTTGCCTGATGGTCAGCATCTGGGTGATTTGCTTCACGCACTCCATCCAACGCCTGCCGTCTGTGGTCTGCCGAAACGAGAGACATTCAAATTCATCATACAGAACGAACACACTCCCCGCCGTTACTACAGTGGTTTTATGGGGATGCTCGACCCTGACGGTGGCACCCATCTCTATGTGTCTCTCCGTTGCATGAATATCGAGGGCAGTCATTATCACCTCTATGCCGGTGGCGGACTGTTGACAGACAGCACCGTCTCGCAGGAATGGCTCGAAACGGAGGCGAAACTTGAAACAATGAGACAATGTATAGCAATAAAGAAAATGTAAATATCCTGACGGCGCTGCTTGTGGCGCATGGTGTCCGTCATGCGGTCTGTTGTCCTGGCAGTCGCAATGCCCCCATCGTGCATAATCTCACCGAGTGTCCTGATATCCGGTGCTACCCCGTGACAGATGAACGCAGCGCAGGTTTCTATGCGTT
>JAFRQC010000086.1 GCA_017428805.1 Prevotella sp.
CGTCGTCAAGCATATCCCTATCACCGACGATGGGCAGCTCTGTATGGATCAATTGGAAACGCTGATCACGGAAAAGACGAAAATCATCAGCGTCGCTCACGTCAGCAATGTCCTCGGAACCGTAAACCCTGTCGCCCAAATTGTCCAAATCGCCCACACTCACGGCATCCCTGTTTTAGTGGATGGCGCCCAGAGCGCCCCCCACTTCAAGGTGGATGTTCAGGCGATGGACTGCGACTTCTTCGCTTTCAGTGGTCATAAAATGTACGGACCTACGGGCATCGGTGTGCTCTATGGCAAGGAGGAATGGCTCGAGAAACTGCCACCGTATCAGGGTGGAGGTGAGATGATCGACAAGGTGACGTGGGAGAAGACCACCTTCGAACGCCTGCCTTTCAAGTTCGAGGCTGGTACCCCTGACTATATTGCTACCCACGGCCTCGCCAAAGCCATCGACTACATCGAGTCTCTTGGCTTCGACGCCATCCAACAGCACGAGCAGGAACTCACCCGCTACTGTATGGAGCAGCTGATGACTATCCCTGATATGCACATCTACGGTCCGAATCTCACAATAGGGATTGTCCCCAGTGTGCGAGACGCTGTCGTTTCCTTCAACGTTGGCTTTATCCACCACTTGGATATGGGCACCCTTCTCGATCGTCTTGGCATCGCCGTCCGCACAGGTCATCACTGTGCCCAGCCTCTGATGGACAGATTGGGAATCAGCGGTACCGTCCGTGCCTCGTTCGCCCTTTATAACACCAAGGAAGAGATTGACATCCTTGTGGCTGGTATCCGTCGTGTAGCTCAAATGTTCTGATGCTGAAGAATAACTACTATATAGGCAAGATCGAAGCTGGCTGCGATGAAGCCGGACGTGGTTGTCTGGCTGGCAGTGTTTATGCGGCTGCCGTCATCCTGCCTGATGACTATCAGAACGACCTGCTCAACGACTCGAAGCAACTGACGGAGAAGCGCCGTTATCAGCTCCGGGAAATCATCGAACGTGATGCCGTTGCCTGGGCCGTGGGAATCGTCACCCCTGAGGAGATAGACAAGATCAACATCCTCAACGCCTCCATCCTTGCGATGCATCGTGCCTTGGATCAACTCAAGGTTCGCCCTGAGGCCATCATCGTCGATGGCAACCGCTTCAAACCGTATAACAACATCCCCCACACCACGATCGTCAAGGGCGACGGCAAATACCTCTCCATCGCTGCTGCGAGCATCCTCGCCAAGACCTATCGTGACGATTATATGAACCGTCTTGCTGAGGAATACCCCCAGTACGACTGGTTCTCCAACAAGGGCTATCCCACTAAGAAACATCGTGATGCCATCCGCCAATACGGCATCACACCCTATCACCGCAAGAGTTACAACTTATTAGGCGACGGACAGTTATGCCTCGACTTTGGCGACTAGTGTATGTTAATATGTATAATATTTGTTCTTATGTCAATAAAATAATGTAACTTTGCACCGCAATTAGAAAACGTACGTTTAAACAAATAATAAGATTATGGCAAAGAAAGCACTTTTGATGATTCTCGACGGATGGGGAATCGGTAAGCATGGCAAGGGTGACGTGATCTTCAACACGCCGACACCTTACCTCGATCTGTTAACAGCAACATCAGCCCATTCTCAACTCCAGGCCTCTGGTGAGGATGTCGGTCTGCCCGACGGTCAGATGGGTAACTCTGAGGTGGGTCACCTCAATATCGGTGCCGGACGCATCGTATATCAGGATCTTGTGAAGATAAACCGCGCCTGCAAAGACGGTTCTATCATGGAGAATCCTCAGGTGAAGGCTGCCTACAGCTATGCCAAGGAGAACAATAAGAAGCTGCACCTGATGGGTCTGACCTCCGACGGTGGCGTACACTCAAGCCTCGACCATCTGTTCAAGCTCATTGAGATTGGAAAGGCTTACGGTCTGAAGAACCAGGTGTTTGTGCATTGCTATATGGACGGCCGTGATACCGACCCCCATTCTGGTAAGGGCTTCATCGAGCAGGTTTCAAAGGTCTGCGCAGAGAACGATGCCGCCATCGCTTCTATCGTTGGCCGTTTCTACGCTATGGACCGCGACAAGCGTTGGGAGCGTGTGAAGGAAGGCTACGACCTGATCGTCGAGGGAAAGGGCAAGCAGGCTACGGATATGGTGGCAGCCATGCAGGAGTCTTACGACGAGGGCGTGACCGATGAGTTCATCAAGCCTATCCACAATTCGACGGTCAATGGCGTCATCGAAGAGGGTGATGTCGTCATCTTCATCAACTTCCGCAACGACCGTGCCAAGGAGATGACCATCGCACTGACTCAGGAGGATATGCCTGAGCAGGGCATGAAGACCATCCCCGGCCTGCAGTACTACTGCATGACACCATACGACGCCAACTTCAAGGGTGTCCACATCCTCTTCCCGAAGGAGAACGTGGAAGACACGCTGGGCGAGTACCTCTCCAAGCAGGGCAAGAAGCAGCTGCATACGGCAGAGACAGAGAAATACGCTCACGTCACTTTCTTCTTCAATGGTGGCCGCGAGGCTCCATACGAGAACGAGGACCGTATCCTGGTGCCCTCTCCGAAGGTGGCCACCTACGACCTGAAGCCGGAGATGAGTGCCTACGAGGTGAAGGACAAGCTGGTAGGTGCCATCAACACTCAGGAGTACGACTTCATCGTAGTGAACTTCGCCAACGGTGACATGGTAGGCCATACTGGAGTCTACAACGCCATAGCAAAAGCCGTCTGGGCCGTGGACAACTGCGTCCGTGAAGTCATTGAGGCAGCCAAGGCCAACGACTACGAGGCCATCATCATCGCCGACCACGGTAATGCCGACAACGCCATCAATCCCGATGGTACGCCCAATACTGCCCACTCGCTGAACCCCGTGCCCTTCATCTACGTGACCAACAACAATTCGGCCACTGTGAAGGACGGTCGTCTGGCTGACGTCGCTCCCTCCATTCTCCATATCATGGGACTGGAGCAGCCTTCAGACATGACGGGTGAGAACCTGATCTGTGACTAATGTGGAATAGACCCTGGTCCATGAAAGAAGGCCTCCTCATCGGAGGAGGCCTTATCATAGCAGGTCTGGCACTGGAACTAAGTGTCGGACAAGTCAAATGGGAAACTTTCGCCTGGCCTGTTAACGGCTATGTGTTCGGAAGTTTCCTTATTTTGGTAGCAACAGTCTTTCTGCTGAGGAAGAAGGTCTATGCCTTCCAGTTCATCGGTACGTATCAGGCAGCCATCCCTGCGATGGCGTATGCCGTCCTACTGACGATTATCATGGGTCTGACACGCCAAAAGGCCGGTGGCACCTGGCTGAACGATATGCTGTCGTTCTGGCCATTCGTGCTCATCTATGTCTATATCGCCGTGATCCTGGGAGTCATTATCCTGCGAAGAATTATCAATTTTCAATTCTCAATCTTCAATTTGAAAAGGGATATTCCATTCCTGCTTAACCACTTAGGACTCTTCCTCGCCCTCACCACAGCCACCCTCGGCAATGCCGATATGCAGCGGCTGAAGATGATTACCGCTGTCGGAGAACCCGAATGGCGTGCATTGGATGCTAACGGTGCCGTCAAGGAGATGCCTCTGGCCATCGAACTGAAGAGGTTCATCATGGAGACCTACGACGACGGCAGCCCCAAGCGCTTTGCCTCTGAGATCCGGATTCTGACCAAGACCAAAAAGAACATCGAGACCACTGTCGATGTGAACAAGCCCTACGAGGTGGACGGATGGAAGATCTATCAGTTTGGTTACGATACGCAGATGGGAGCCAACAGCCAGATTTCGATACTTGAGCTGGTCAGCGATCCCTGGCTGCCATTGGTCTATACCGGCATCTATATGATGCTGGCTGGTGCGGTGTGTATGTTTGTGTTTGGAAGGAGAGTTAAAAGGGACATTACTCAATGAACTGGGATTATTTCATCTATTTCGCCATTGTTGCGGTGCTGTTCTGGGTAGCGGGAGCTTTCGCTGCCTGGCGGAACAAGACCGGCATAGCCTCTGCGTCCACCGTGCTCGGCCTGCTGGTGTTCTTCTCGTTTATCCTCTCCATGTGGATATCCCTGGAGCGTCCACCCCTGAGAACGATGGGCGAGACCCGCCTGTGGTATTCGTTCTTCCTACCCTTGGTCGGACTCATTGTGTATTCACGATGGAAATACAAGTGGATCCTGTCCTTCTCGACGGTCTTGGCCCTGGTATTCATCTGCGTAAACCTCTTCAAGCCGGAGATACACGACAAGACATTGATGCCAGCCTTGCAGAGTCCTTGGTTTGCACCACATGTCATCGTCTATATGTTTGCCTATGCCGTGCTTGGGGCAGCGACGGTGCTGGCAGTTTTCCTTCTGTTCAAGAAGAAATCTCTCACCTCAGAGATGGACATCGCCGACAACCTCGTCTATGTCGGTCTCGCCTTCCTCACCATCGGCATGCTCTTCGGAGCCCTGTGGGCAAAAGAAGCTTGGGGTCACTACTGGTCGTGGGACCCCAAGGAAACATGGGCAGCCATCACCTGGCTGGCTTATCTCATTTATGTGCACTACCGCCAACTGCCTCATCATAAGGAGCGTCTGGCCTTATGGTCGCTCATCATCTCCTTCGCGCTCCTGCAGATGTGCTGGTGGGGCATCAATTACCTGCCCTCAGCCCAGGGGTCAAGTGTGCACACTTACAATAAGGAGTGAATAACCTATTTCTTGCTTCTATAGAATTTCTCGAGCGTACGGTAGGCATTCTCCTTTTCAGGTGAGGCCACTTCGGCACTCTCCACATCGATCTTCATCACCGGCGCAGCATCCAGATTGTCCTTCGTGATGGCCGTCCATTGGGGAAGGCCCTCACCGTTGGGATTACCTGTCTTGCAGAAGTTGGCATAATAAGAGAGGAACAACTTAGAGATGGCGTAGTCCTCTTCCTGCCAGTCGTAGTACTCGTTGGTGTCGAGGGTACCCATTGCATACTCGATATCAGCCGAATGGACGGCGCCAGGAGCAATCGCGGGCTGCTGGGCTTCAACCTTCTTCTCTTCGGCAGTCTTCTCGCGTACACCACCAGCCAACGCACCCACCTTGTCACCCATCTTCGCAGAAACCTGAGGACGCGGATGCATATAATGATAGCGGTAGACAGGCTGTCCGGAACTCTTCACATGATAATCGCAGACCTTCCACGTCGGGAAGCCGGTGAAGAGGTCTGAAGCGAGGTCGAATCCCTTCTGGCTCAGCACGTCTTCGTCAGTCTCCAGACCGTAGGCCTTGAAGATCTCGTCAGTCATATCGCCAAACTGCGCCCTCATGGCGTTCTTATAGTTCTGGAGCGTAGGCGCCTGACCTCCGAGAGTCTGTGCAGGATGTCCTTCCAGCGAATTCCATCCAGCAAGCAGCGGCACCTGTGCCTGCTCACCCTTCTCAAACACGTCGTCTGCACTCTCTTTCATAAAGTAGCCGTCAATCACCACATTAGCCATTCCTCTGGGAGGAAGGAGCTTCTGAAGTGAGTCGGCACTCAACGCGATGGCATTAGCCAGACTGGTGATACCGGCCTTCTTCAGCAGTTCTACACCGGCAGCATCAGCATCGGCCTGTGAGGAGGGCACATACGGCAGCACCTCAGCACCCGACGACAGCATCGCACCGGCTAAATTGTTCTTCGAGAGCGGCGAACACATCAGGAGCGACACCGAGAACGAACCAGCCGACTCTCCCACGATGGTGATCTTCGCAGGGTCACCGCCGAAAGCTGCGATGTTATCCTTCACCCACTGGATGGCAGCCACCTGATCCAGGAAGCCATAATTGCCGCTTCCCTTATAGTCAGAAGCCTCTGTGAGTTCCGGATGGGCAAAGAAGCCGAACACGCCTTCACGGTAGTTGGCCGTCACGCCGATCACGCCCTCCTTGGCGATGGAGCTTCCGTCGTAACGGGGCTCGCTGCCCGAACCGGCCATCAGTCCGCCACCATTAAAATAGATCAGTACAGGAAGGGCATCCGCTGTGGTCGTTGCGGTCGTCCAGATATTCAGATAGAGACAGTCCTCGCTACGCTTGGGACCACGGAACGCCATATCGCCGAAGACATTGGGCTGCATCGGGTCGTCGCCAAACCCCAAGGCCTCACGAACACCTTCCCAAGCCTGCAGCGGCTGGGGGGCCTTCCAACGCAGTTCGCCAACAGGAGCCTGTGCGAAGGGTACGCCCAGGAACTTCTTCACGCCATCCTCTTCGAAACCTTTGAGGATGCCATTCTGGGTTTTCACTTGAAGGGTGACTTCCGCAGCCTTCTTCTCTGTGCAAGCACTGAGGATCACGAGACCTGCGACGACAAGCATCACGAATGATTTGATGGTTTTAGTCATAACATAAATTGTTTATTGGGTTTTGAATTAAACTGAGTCTTCTTTCTCATTCGTTTGCAAAGATACGATTTTGCCCGCAAAAATCCAAATTATTCAAAAAAAACACATCGAAAAGAGCAATTTTCTTCCATATCTGTGGGATAATTCGTATATTTGCAGTCCTAAGTGCAACCAATAAGACCAATCAAATGAAAAGAGCGACTATCGTTACAATGCTGCTGATGCTGGGCATCGTGGTGGCAAAGGCAGACACCAGACGTGTGCTGTTCGACGCAGGATGGCAGTTCACGCAAAACGGCAAGACTGTCACAGTAGATTTACCCCACGACTGGGACATCTATGCCGGTCCCGACGCCAAGTCAGGCGCCACGGGCACTGGCGGCGGCTGGTATCCCGGCGGCAAGGGCGAATACCGGAAGACGTTCAAGACGCCCGACGGCGAAGTTGTCAGACTCCACTTCGAGGGTGTCTATCAGAAGGCTGAGGTCTTCATCAACGGCCAGAAAGCCGGACAGCACGCCTACGGCTATACCCCCTTCACCATTGACATCACACCCTATCTGCATCAAGACACGCCAAACGAGGTGCTGGTCAAGGTCGATAACTCCGAACAGCCCAACTGCCGTTGGTATAGCGGTTCTGGCATCTACCGCCACGTGTGGCTCATCACGAGCCCTGCCCTCCACATCGCGGAGAACGGTGTCTATATCAGCACCCCGATGGTGAACGACGACGAGGCGACGGTGCAGGTGGAGGTGACCGTCGAGAATGCCTCCGACGTCGAACGGACCGCCACCGTGATGGTGGGTGCGGAGTCGATGCCTGTCACAGTACCTGCCAAGGGTTCAGAGACCGACACGCTCACCTTTAACATCCGGAATCCCCGTCTCTGGTCGCCCGACACGCCCATTCTCTATGAGGTACGGGCCATGCTGAAGGAACAGGGTAAGATGGTTGACAGTCAGCTGACCCGCTTCGGCATCCGCCATATATACTGTGATTCACGTTATGGCTTTCAACTCAACTATATGCCGCTGCTCATCAACGGCGCCTGCGTCCATCACGACGACGGCATCCTCGGGGCTATGGCCTTCGATGCCGCCGAGATCCGCAAGGTACGCCTGATGAAGGACGCCGGCTTCAACCTCATCCGCACCTCCCATAATCCACCCTCCCGCGCCTTCCTCGACGCCTGCGACTCCATCGGCATGCTCGTCATCGACGAGGCCTTCGACGGCTGGCGACAGGCGAAGACGCCCTACGACTACTCCACGCTCATCGACTCCTGCTACCGCGAGGATATCCATGCGATGGTCAGGCGCGACCGCAATCACCCCAGCATCATCTGCTGGAGCATCGGCAACGAGGTGATGGAGCGCAAGGACATCCGCGTCGTCACCACCGCCAGGAAGATGAAGGATGCCATCAAAGACTACTGCTGTGAACGACCCGTCACCGAGGCACTCTGTTCCTGGGACAGCGACTGGGAAATCTACGACCCCCACGCCGAGGTGCTCGACATCGCAGGCTACAACTATATGCTCCACAAGCACGCCTCCGACCATGAGCGTGACCCCTTGCGCGTCATCCTGCAGACAGAGAGCTTCCCCCGTGATGCCTGGCGCAACTGGCAGACCGTCGAAGATTATTCCTACGTCATCGGCGACATTGTATGGACGGGCCTCGACTACCTCGGCGAGTCCGGCATCGGCCGCTACTACTACGACGGCGACACTCCGGGCGAACACTATGTCGAAGGCGGACAGCCCGAATGGCACGGTGCCTACTGCGGCGATGTCGATATCACCGGCTGGCGCAAACCCATCTCACACTACCGCGAACTGCTCTGGAACCGTGACACCGCCCCAGCCCTCTATATGGCCGTGAAGGAACCCGACGGCTACTACGGCAGCATCCGTGAGACCGCCTGGAGCGTATGGCCCACCTGGGAATCATGGACCTGGAACGGCTGGGAGGGCAAGCCCGTCGAGGTCGAAGTCTATACCAGCCTCCCCTCTGTCCGGCTCTATCTCAACGACCGGCTCGTCGGTGAGCAGCAGTCCGCCGAGTGCAAGGCCGTCTTCACCCTGCCCTATCAGCCCGGCATCCTCCGCGCCGAAGGCGTGACGGAAGAGGGCCAGCCCGTATCCGTCAGCCTCTCCACCGCCGGACAGCCCTGTCAGATCCGCCTGACCGCCGACAAATCCACTTTCCTCGCCGACGGACAGGACCTCATCTATGTCACCGTCGAGATCCTCGACCGCAACGGCCTCGTCTGCCCCGATGCCGCCATCCCTCTCACGGCTACCGTCAAGGGCGCCGGTAGCCTCCTCTCTTTCGCCAGTGCCGACCTCAAAGACACCTCCGTCTATACCGACGCGCACTGCACCACCTGGAAAGGCCGTGCCCTCCTGGCCGTCCGTTCCTCTGCCAAGTCCGGCTCGGTCAGCGTCACCGTCAAGGGCGACGGTCTCAGCCAGAGTCAGCTTACCCTCAACGCCACTAACCGCCGATGATCACCCCCGAGATACACTCTTGCCCTGAACTGATGCAGGCCATACAGCAAGTGGGCTTCCTGCCGCTGCTCGACAGCGGCATACGCGGCTACTCCGCCGAAGAACTCGTCGATGACGACTGCCGCTATGTCGTCTATGCCGACGGCGGCTGGGACTGGCCTTTGTGGAAGTGGAAAGGCCCCGTCGTCACAGAGGGCCATTGCGTCTATGGGAAGTTCTTCGCCGGCAAGGCAGGGTTCGTCAGCCGCGACTGGTGGCCCGACCTCTGCAACTACCGCCGCCATAAGTATCCCGCCCCGCAGGAAGGCTCCATCGAGGAGGCCATCCTGCTCACGCTCGCCGAGCACGGCAGTCTCATCACCCGTGAACTGCGGGCCGCCTGTGGCTTTACCGGTCCGAAGATGCGCAGCCGCTTCGACGGCTACATCACCCGCCTGCAGATGGCCTGCCGCATCATCACCGAAGACTTTGTCTATCCCGTCGATAAACACAACCGCGAATACGGCTGGGGATGGTCGCTTCTCACCACGCCCGAACAGCTGCTGGGCCGTGACGCCTGCCGCTGTGAGCGCACTCCACAGGAATCCTTCGACCGCCTCCTGTCCCATTTCAAGATCCTCCTCCCCGACGCCACAGAACGGCAGATCCTCAAGCTAATTTGAGGATCCGCCGCTCTGTTAGGTTAGCAGGTTAAAAATTCAAAATGCCAGACAATTGTCAGGGAATTCGCAACAATAATTGCCCCCGATTTTGTACCTTTGCAGCAAACTAACAAATTTACGGATATGAAGAAACTATTATCAACATTATTGCTTGCCCTCATCACAATAGCAGGATGGGCACAGAAGGAGGTGGTGTGGGAGAACCCATCGGCCTTTACGGGATCAGGCAACATTGAGTTTGACATCACGAAGATGGAGCTGAAAGAGACGGAAACGGTGATGCACTTCCGCGTCAAGTTCATACCAAACTACTGGATCCGCTTCGCCAAAGAGTCGTTCCTGAAGACGCCCGACGGCAAGGAGTATGCCGTTGTCAGTGGTAAGAAGACCTCAGAGGCGGAGTCGGACGTGGAACTCGACTCACTCTTCTGGATGCCGGAGAGCGGACTGGCTGACCTGGTGCTCCACTTCAAGCCCGTTCCCACAGACACCAAGGAGATAGACTTCATAGAGGGCTACGACGAAGGGGCCTTCCGCTTCTTTAACATCTGCGACAAAAAGACCAAAAAGGAACCGGAGTGGCCTGCCGAGTGGAAAGGCGTGAAGTATGCCAAAGACGAAATGCTGCCCGAGGCCAAGATCGGGAAGGGCGTGGCCAAGATCAAGGTGAAACTGCTGGGCTATAAGCCCGGTATGGGAATGGAGCTGCGCGTGGGCGGCTTCCGGCCGTTGGGGGAGAAGGAGTATTTCGACAAGTCGTTCCCCTTAGTCGACGACGGCACCGCAACGGCTGAGATCCCGCTGAGGATGACCAGGGAGGTGTCGGTAGGTGTGTCTGGCGTGGCAGGCGGTCCTCTCGTGATAGCCCCGGGACAGGAGATCTCGCTGCTGATGAATATCGGGGAGGGCAACAACCGGCCGCTGGCCATAAAGGGCTTCCTCGCAAAGACGAATATGGACCTGAATGAAGAGTTTGTGAAACTGTTGCCGAAGGATGCCCAGGTAATCCGCTACAAGGCCCTCAGCCAGTGCGACACGCCCGAGAAGCGCCTGGCCTGGCTGAAGGACGAGTTCGACAAGAAAATAGCCGAAGTGAAGGCGTCTGACTATACGACGGCTGCCAAAGACCTGCTGTGCATGGAGGCGGAGGGCAACTTCGTGGAGTGGTCGCGCTTCTTCGGCGGCAATTATACGAATCTGATGATGACGACGGGCAAAGCGAGGATCACCAGCCAGAAGGATTACAGCAACCTGCTCAGAGCGAACGACAGCCTGCTGGTGCTCTCCGAGGCGGAGAAGGCATACAGCTATCAGTATTTAGACAAACCGACATCGCCGTGCAGCGACAGGTTCTGGACGCTGCCGCTGAGCCAGCTGGACAAGGACTTCAGCGCAAGGGCGCCCTGGCTCAACGAGCTACAGACGGTCTATTTTATGTTCAGCACAGACGAGAAGGAGTGGGACGGACTGATGGCGCAGATGAAGTATGAAGACTGCAAGGGCATCGTCACGGACTATCAGAAGGAACAGGAAAGGCTGGCCCAGGAGCTGGCCCAGAAGGAAAGCATCTTCTTCAAGAAGTTCGACGACGTGAAGCCTGAGAATATCCTCCAGACCATCCTCGACAGGTATAAGGGCAAGGCGGTGCTGATAGACATGTGGGCGACGTGGTGCGGACCGTGCCGTGCAGGCCATAAGGCGATGGCACCTATGAAGGAGCAGATGAAGGGGCAGAACGTGCAGTTTGTGTATATCACCTCGCCCTCGTCGCCTTTGTCCACCTGGCAGGAGATGATCAAGGAGATAGACGGCGACCATTATTATCTGACGCCAGAACAATACAGCTACATCCTCGCGAAGTACGAGTCGAGTGGCATTCCCACCTACGCCGTCTATAACACTCAGGGCGAACAGACGTATAAGGTCATCGGCTTCCCCGGCAACGAAGAGATCAGGAAGCGGTTAGAGGAAGCGATGAAATAGGCTTATTTCTTAAAGCGCACCTTCAGTCCTGCGACGAGCATTCGGCCAGGACTGAAGAGGGCGTATTTGCGGACACTGGAGTCTGGGCGGCGATCGACACGGTCGAAGATGTTGTCGATGCCGAGACTGGGCTCCAGGACGGCCCATTTGGCGATGTCGAAGGTGTGGGTGGTGTTGAGGTTCCAGACACCGAAGCCCGGGGCATCTTCGTAAGCGCCGGTGTAGTAGGTCTTGGACTGCAGACGGCCATTGAGGTTAACGTTCAGGGCGTAGAGGCCCCATGAGTGGTGATAGTCGGCGGCGAAGGTGGCAGCATGACGGGTGCTGCGCTCCATGGGGGTCCACTCGTCGCCACTCTTGTTGCGGGCATAGGTATAGACGTAATTGGCGGAGAGATTGAATCCCGGGAAGAGGTTGGCGGAGAGGTTGAGCTGCAGGCCCTTGACGTCGCCCACGTCGCTGTTCTGATAGAGGGCGTATTGTGAGAGTTTCGCTGCCTGGTCGTCGGTCATCTCGGGGAACTCCCGGCGGAGCATCTGCAAATCCTCTTCACCCACGGGGACATTCTCCTTGATCACCATGTCGTTGATACGGTTGAGATAGCCTGTGAGGCTCACGGCGATGAACTGTGAGCGGTATTCGGCATTGAGGGATACGTAGTGGCTCTTCTCTGGCAAGAGGTGAGGGTTGCCAAAACTGATCTGTGCCTTGCCACGGTTCACGGAGAAATAGTGGTAGTAGAGTTCGTCGAGTCCCGGGGCACGGAAGCCTGCGGAATAGGTGGCACGGAACCGGAAGTTGCCCGGGGCGTACATCAAAGCCACCTTGGGCGTCAGATGGTTGTTGAAGGTCTCGTGGTGCGTCAGTCGCAGACCGACGGTGGCGGTAAAGTCCTTGAAGAGCTTATGCTCGTGCTGGGCATAGGCAGCCAAGGCATAGACGCTCTCGTCGATATTGCCCGAGGTGGCCTTCAGGTAATCCTTGCGCCAGTTGGCACCGAAGATGGTGGTGGAGTGGCGTGTGAGTCCAAGGATTGCCTTCAACTCGCCGTCCATCATCCGTTGTTTCTTCGACTGGACATAGTCGCCGACGGCATAGTCGTTCGTGGCGACATCGTACTCCTTGCCATAACGGAAACGATCGACGGTGAAGGTTGCCTGGAGAGAATTCTTAGCGGTGAACTTATAGATACCTCCGATATTCCAGCGGAAGCCTTTGTAGCGCATCTCGTAGTCGGTGCCGCCGGTGATGTCGGAACGGGTGTCGGGACGGGAGGTGATCTTGTATGAATAGTCTAAACCCGCATTGAGAGCCAGATGGTCCGTGGGGGCATAGGTAAATTTCTGTCCGATGATGTTGGAACGATAGCCCGTAAAGAGCGGGGCGATCGTCGGTTGGAGCTCTGTGTCGGAGCCCTTGATGTATTCCTGGTTGTTGTTCTGGTAGCTGTCGGCGCGGTCGTGGGTGAACGAGGTGTAGGAGCCGAAGCCATTCTTATAGATGTCAAGTGTCACATCCTCTGTGAGCTGGCCGTGACCTGACACCCTGGTATCGCTGGCGACGCTGATGAGATGTTGTGTGGGCTGGTCGGTGATGATGTTGATGACACCGGCGATGGCGTCGGAGCCATAGAGGGAGGAGGCGGCGCCGTCGAGGATCTCGATACGTTTGACTCGGGACATGTTGATCCGCGAGAGATCGACGTTGTTGGAGATGTCGCCGGAGAGCTTCTGGCCGTTGATGAGGATGAGGATGTATTTGTTGCCAAGGCCATTGAGACGGAGGAAGGTTCCCATGGAGTTGGGAGCCATCGACGCCTGGGGCATCATACGGGTCAGGGCGTCGCCGAAGTTGGTGATGCCTTGTTCATGGATCTCCTGAGCGGAGAGGACGTGAACGGGCGTGGCGGTGCTTTTCAGTCGCTGGTGGTGGCCGGAACCGGTCACGACGACGGGATTAAGGTTATAGGTACGAGTCGTCATCGACGAATCGGTGCGTTCCATCTTGTGGATCTGTGCCTGAGCGCCTAAGCAGCCAGCCAGCAGAAGGGCAAGAAGGAGATGCTGTCTCACGACAGCACCTCCACGCACAAACTTATATAATAATACACGTCTAATAACCATCATTCATATTATTCTTCAGGATACATGCTATGATAAGCATCCTCCAGGAACTCTGCGTTCTTGGTGTGGTTGATCCATACCTGCAGCACACCAGGGAGCTCGAGCAGTCCTAAGGGGTGATTGCCTGAAAGGGGAACGTTGGACTCGAAGCCGTTGTGGTTGAAATATTCGTACCAGCTGTTGTCCTCGCTCTCAGGATCCTCGGGATCCCAGTACTCGTCACCCTGTCCGGCCATATCGTTGTGAGCGTGGTCACCGGCGATAGACATCAGGGCATGGAGATAAAGCTTTCCGCTCGAGATGCCGTTCTCATTCATACGGGCCTTCACATCCTGCTTGTAGTTGTCGGGCATATCGACGGTGCCGACGTAGAAGTTAGGATTGTAAGCCTGCAGGGCCTCCTCCAGCTGGAGATAGCGGACGTTGGCTTTGAAGGTGTCGTAGGTGTCGGGATTACCGTGACCCATGAAGGCGACGGTTCCTTCCTTTGCCTCAGAGGAGTAGAGGGTGTTGAGCTCCTTGGCCACCTGGGGAATGTCCTCGTCGGGGTCGCTGAGCAGCGGCATACCTAAGAAGATGGACTCGTTGGCCTCTAACTGAGCCAGATAGTCATCGTCGAGGTGGGCGGTGGCGATGTAACCGTTGTTCATGAACTTCTTGACGGCAGCCACGACGGCGGCAAACTCCTCACCGGGGATGACCTGAAGCGACTGCACATAGATGGTGCCGTACTTGGCAGCACCGATGGCGTGCAAGAGGTAACGGGGCTCGTAGTAGTCGCGGCGTACGATGTTGCCGTTGTCGTCGGTGTTCTCACCAGCACTGGCACGGTTGATGCAGATGTCGCTGGAGAAGCTGACATAGACGTCGGCATTGGGGAAGGCAGCCTCGTAGGCAGCCTTGGTCTTGTCGAAAGCCTGGAAGGCGTTGTTCCAAGTGGAGCCAAAGGCTACCAGCAGGACGGCAACGTTCTTGCCTGACTTGGCCTTCTGGTTGGCAACCATCTGGTCGTTAATGGTGTACTCTGATACGATGCTTTCAACCGTATCCGACTTGTCGTCATCGCCACAGGCGGTGAACATGGGGGCTACAAAAGCCATTGCGATCGCAGCCACGAGGAAAGACTTAATTTTCTTCATCGTTTGAATGTTGTTTAGTGGATAAAATATTGTTTTTGACTTTCTTGCCGTAGTTGAACTTAACGCTGAAGGTGCCATAGACCGTGGTTCCAGAAGTGTTGTTGCCCAGATGGTAGGGGCGCATGGTGCGATCCACGTAATTAAAGATATTATCGACACCGAATTCGAGCCGGTAGGTCAGCATCTTGCCAGACTTGCCCAGGTCGTGGGTGGTGTTGATGCGCCAGATCTGATAGGGCTCACCGTTGCCGTTGTTCTGATAGTAACGGGTGCTGCTGCCACGGGTGGAGAGGCTGACTCCCAGTCGATAGACGGGGCAGAACGTGTGGCTGTACATGGCCGAAGCACTCCATTTGTGGTAGGCCGAACCGTCGATGACGACGGTGGTCATCCGGTCTTTGTGCTCATCGTAGAGATGGGCTTTGGTGTCGAGGTAACTGTAGGCGGCGTTCAGGCTCAGGTCCTTCATCACCTTGTAAGACAGCGTGACATCCAAGCCACAGGTCCGGGCATCGTCCATGTTCTTATACATCCTGGCCTGCACCTTCATACTGCCGTCACCCTGATAGGCGGTGGTGACACCGGCAGGGATCTCCCCTTCCGACACATTCACCAGGGCAATCATGTTGTCCAGCTTGTTGAGATAGCCGGTGACGGCCAGCGTGAACCGTCGGCCGCGATACTCGGCGTTGGCGGAGTAGTAGTTGCTGGTCTGGGGATTGAGGTTGACATTGCCAATGTTATAGAAGATGCTGCTGCCCATCATGTGGAGATAGCGGTAATGCAGTTCCTTGACGGTAGGCGTCTTGAAGCCCTGACTCCAGCCCAGACGGAAACGGAAGTCGCCGGCAGAGAACATCGTGCTGACTTTGGGCGTCAGACGGAAACCGAAGTTGCGGTTATCGACTAAGCGGAGGCCGGCCGTCAGATTGAACCACTTCAGCAGGTCGAACTCATCCTGTACGTAGAGGGCCGAGGTCCAGTCATCAGCAGTTCCCGTCTCTGTGCGGTCCGGGGCGTTCAGATAGTCGTAGCGGTATTCAAGGCCAGCGTTCAGCGTGTTCTCGTAAGGGAGATAGAAGATACCCTTGAGCAGACCCATCACCCGCTGCTGGTCGCTCTGCAGCTTGCTCTGTCCGGGCATCATGGCCACAGAGAACCACTCGCCGTTCTGGTCGCCATATTCCTCACCGATGAGCAGCACATAGTCGTAGTGCTTGGCGGTATAGTCGTAGTAATAGGCGTGTTTGTTCCAATCGACATTCAGCGACAGGTAATTAGACTTTTCACTTTTCACTTCTCTCTTTTCACTCCCCAGATACCATTTGCCGCCGACAGATGCCGAGGCATTGTTGTAACGCAGATCGTAGGTATAGACATCGCAGCTGGGGTGAGAGCCGTTGGTGGGGCGGAGGATGTTTTTCTTGTAGTAGGAGCCTTCGGCATAGAGTTCCAGACCGTCAAACGGCTGATAGGTCAGGCGTTCTGCCACCTGCCAGTTGCGGAACTTGTTCACCGTCTTGTTCTTGCTGTCTGTCAGCACCATTCCCTCGGCATATTCCTCAGAGGTGTTCTGCCAGCCGTCGTTTCGCTGCAGCTGGAAGTTGGTCTGACTGTTCACCTTGCCGATACGGAAAGCCAGCGTGTTGTGCTGTCGCAGGTCGTTGTGGGAACCATAGCGGGTGACGTTGTCTGCATAGAGTCCCTTCTCGGTATGCTTCTTGGTGATGATGTTGATGACGCCGGCCATCGCATCGCTGCCGTAGAGGGCACTCTGGGCGCCCTTCACGATTTCTATCTTCGCGATATTGTGGGGATCGATGAGCGAGAGGTCGTTCTCACCACCCACATCGCCGTGAATGCGCTTGCCGTCGATAAGTATCAGGATATAGTTGTTGCCTAAACCGTTCAGTTGCATCTGAGAACCCATATCGCCCTCGTTGAAGGCGAACGAGGCGGTCAGTCCGGCGAGGATATCCTCCAGGCTCTTGCCGCCATACTGGCTCAGCATCTTGCCCGTGATGACCTCCGTCTGAACAGGCGCATCCTTCAGCAGATGGCGGGTGCCAGTACCTGTCACCACCACCTCCTGCAGGCTGTCCGTACGCCAGACATCCGTCTGGGCATAGGTGCCGACAGCCAACAACATCAGGCCAATAGCCAATGTCTGTCTCCGCATCATAACTCTTTCTTTTCCGCACCGTATATTCCTGTACGGCCTTTTATTGCAGGCTTGACCTATCGGTCGAGCCCTGCCTTGTCTCGGCAGAATCAGAGCAAGCTCTATTTTGCTCTCGCCTACGGCAGGTCTTCTGACTTTCCCCAGCCTGCTTTACCTTCCCGACTTCATTGTCAGTGGCGTCATACAAGCAGACCTCGCTAAGGGGGATTACAGCTGCAGGTACAGTTCCGGACTCTCACCGGATTCCCTTACATCAGGCGGCATCAGCCACCAGATTGCCATGATTTGCGTGCAAAGGTACAACTTTTTTGGACAGATGATGCATAATTAGTGGATTTTTTTTAATTTTGCAGCAGAAAACGTGATGATGACAGCAAGAAAGGCATTCCTCATAGCGGCTCCGACGAGCGGCTCTGGCAAGACAACGATTGCCAGAGGGCTGATGGCGCTGCTGACCAAAAAGGGCTATAAGGTACAGCCCTTCAAGTGCGGCCCGGACTATATCGACACGAAGTTCCACGAGGCAGTCTGCGGCCGTCCCAGCATCAACCTCGATACGTTTATGGCTACCCCAGAGCATATCAGGGAGCTCTTCTGGCATTATGGCGAAGATGCAGATGTCTGTATCGTGGAAGGGATGATGGGGCTCTTCGACGGCTATGACCGCGAGAAAGGTTCTTCTTATGAGATAGCCCGAGTGCTGGATATCCCTGTTGTGTTGGTAGTCGATGCGAAGTCTGCGGCGTATTCGATGGCGGCGCTGTTATCTGGGTTTATTCATTTCAAGCCTCCTATCCCGCAGTCTGTGGCAACCCCCATCGGACAGGAAGGCAATGTCCGCTTCGCGGGCGTTATATATAATAAGGTGGGATCGGAGAGGCATTTCCAGATGCTGCGGCAGGTGTGTGATGACTTAGACATCGCCTGCTTGGGCTATCTGCCGAAAGATGCTTCGCTGGAACAAGGTTCACGATACTTAGGCCTCGACTATTCAGAAATGCCGGAAACCAAGGAGCTGACAAGGCTCTTGGAGGCACATATCGATTGGGAAGGACTGTTTAACAAGGTAATCGTTTCTCCCCCTGAGTTAGGGGGAGCCAGAGGGGGTCTGAACAGCCACATGTCTGCGCTTGTTCAGACCACCCCTCCTAAAGGCACCCCTCCTAACTTAGGAGGGGAAAAGGTTACACTCGTGGCGAAAAATGCTGAGAGTTTTTCGTTCCTTTATCAAGAGACCTTGGATCGCTTCGCTTTGAAGAGGTTCTTCGACCCAGAGAAGGATGTGCCAGACCTTAGCAACATCGACCTGCTCTACCTGCCTGGCGGCTATCCTGAGAAACACTTAGAGGCACTGGTGCAGAACGAAGCCTGCCGCAAAGCCATCAAGGACTATGCCGAGCAAGGAGGCCGCATCATAGCCGAATGTGGTGGGATGATGTATCTCTGCGAGCGCATCGTCACAGATGATGGCGAATATCCAATGTGCGGTGTGCTGCCCTATTCCATCACAGCCCGCAAAGCAGACCATAAACTCTCGCTTGGCTATCGTCGCTTTGAACTCGACGGCAAGGAATATCGCGGCCATGAGTTCCATTATACGCAGTTCTTTTCGAAGAAAAGCGGCAAAGCCGAGCGCTTAGGCAAGCCACAGTCTATCACTCAGGTCTATAACGCTAAGGGCGAACCCGTCAGCACGCCCGTCTTCAGATATAAGAACGTCTTGGCATCCTATACCCACTTAGCACCCACCCCCAACCCCTCCCCAAGGGAGGGGAGTTTGGATACACCTGCCACAGATGCTGCACTTGAAGGTAATCAAGCCCCCCTCCCTTGGGGAGGGGTTGGGGGTGGGTTGCATCCCATCATGTTCGCTGGAACGGGCAGCGACGTCGGCAAAAGCATCGTGGCTGCGGCCTTCTGTCGTATCTTCAAGCAAGACGGCTACCACCCTGCTCCCTTTAAAGCCCAGAACATGGCCCTCAACTCCTATGCTACACCTGATGGTTTGGAGATAGGTCGTGCCCAGGCTGTCCAGGCCGAGGCAGCAGGCATCCCCTGCCATACAGATATGAACCCCCTGCTGCTAAAACCCCAAAGCGACCATACCTCACAAGTCATCCTCAACGGCCGCCCTCTCGGCAATAAGGATGCGTATGATTACTGGCGTAAGAAACCAGTTCTCCCCCTGAGTAGGGGGAGTCAGAGGGGGTCTGAGCAGGGGAATGTTGAGGCGGATCAGACCACCCCTAACCCCTCCTACTCAGGAGGGGAAAGAATAGACTTCCGCTCCGAGGTCTGTTCCGCCTTCGATCGCCTTTCTGCTCGCTATAACCCCATCGTGATGGAGGGAGCTGGCAGCATCGCGGAGATCAATCTCAAAGACCGCGACTTAGTCAATATGTCAATGGCCCGCCACGCTAAGGCTGATGTCATCCTGGTGGGCGATATCGACAGAGGGGGCGTATTTGCCTCCGTCTATGGCAGCATCGCCCTGCAATCCCCAGAAGACCGCAAGCTTATCAAGGGCATCATCATCAACAAGTTCCGTGGAGATATGCGTCTCTTTGAGGAGGGGCGCAAGATGCTGGAAGATCTCTGTAGCGTGCCTGTCCTGGGTGTCATACCTTATTATAAAGATATACATATCGAGGAAGAAGACTCTGTGGCGCTGGCTCAGAAGTCATTCGAGATGCAGCAGGGCAAGATGAATGTGGCGGTCATCATGCTGCAGCACCTCTCCAACTATACCGACTTCGATGCCCTCGAACAGGATCCACGCATCCATCTCTTCTATACGAACAACGTGGACGATATCCACAAGGCGGACATCATCATCCTGCCTGGCACCAAATCGACGCTCCACGACCTCTACGAATTGCGTCGCAACGGTTGTGCCCAGGCCATCATTAAGGCTCATCGCAATGGTGCTTCCGTATTGGGCATCTGTGGCGGCTACCAGCTCATGGGCATCGAGGTTTGCGATCCCAATCATGTGGAGGGCGACATTGAGCGTCTCCCAGGCCTCGGCCTCCTGCCCGTCACCACCACGATGAGTGGCGAGAAGATCACCCGGCAAGTGGAGTTTAGTGTTTTGTTTACAGTTGACGGTTTACAGTTTACAGATGATTTGCTGGCAAGCCCTTCAGATCCCTTAATGTATTCATCTGTAAACTGTAAACCGTTAACTGTAAACAAGTTAAAGGGTTACGAGATCCACATGGGCGAAACTCTTCCTTTTGGTTCCGCTCTGCCCTCGCCCCTGCTACATCTTTCCGATGGTCGCCAAGACGGCTATATCGTCGACAACAAATGCATGGGCACCTACGTTCACGGCATCCTCGACAATGCTTCTTTCGTGGACTTCCTCTTGCAGCCCTTTGCAGAGAAACTGAGCCAGACGAAAGCCTCTTTCGACTATCAGGCTTTCAAGGAAGAGCAATACGACAAACTCGCTGACCACGTTCGCAAGCATGTCGATATGCAGCGAATCTATCAAATCCTGACAGATTCTGCAATCTGTAAACCGTAAACATGACAAATCCCTTCTCCCTGCTCATCGGCTGGCTGCTCGACCTACTCTTTGGCGATCCTCAGAAGTTGCCTCATCCTGTCGTGTGGTTTGGCAAGATGATTGCCGCTTGTGAGCATCAATATAACAAAGGGACGCATCGCAAACTGAAGGGCGCGCTGATTGCCATCGGACTGATTCTGTTCGTCTTCGCTCTCACCTGGCTCCTGCGCTACGGGATTATTTCTTTGCATCGGACTGACACGGACTTACTCGGACTTTCTTCATGGACTGTAGCCAAGTCCGTATCAGTCCGTGTCTATCCGATGCTAATACTCTTCGATGCCATCGCCATCTTCTATTGTCTGGCAGGAACGACACTCATCCGCGAAGTGCGAGAAGTCTTTCTCGCTCTCGACCGCTCTTTGGAGGAAGGCCGTAGGCAGGTGGCCCGCATCGTGGGGCGCGACACAACTGAACTCTCAGCCCAAGAGGTACGTACCGCTGCCCTCGAGACCCTTGCCGAGAACCTGAGCGACGGTGTGATCGCTCCCCTCTTCTGGCTCGCCATCCTTGGCACACCAGGCATGCTGGCCTATAAGATGGTGAACACCCTCGACTCGATGATCGGCTACAAGACAGAACGCTATCGTGACTTCGGCTGCTGGGCTGCCCACATCGACGACATCGCCAACTATATCCCCGCCCGTCTCACCGCCCTCCTGATGCTCCTTGCAGGTATCTTCATTCCCCTCCTGAGTAGGAGGGGTGCCGATAGGCGGGGTGGTCTGAATAGACTCAAATTCGTCCGCAAATACGCTCGCAACCACGCCTCTCCCAACAGCGGCTATCCAGAAGCCGCCCTCGCCGCTATTCTCGACTGCCGCTTTGGTGGCCCCCACTATTACTTCGGCGAACTCTTCGACAAACCCTGCATCGGCACGAACGAACGCCCCCTCACCACCGAAGACATGAAAACAGCCGTCCGAGTAAACCGTACGGCAGAGGTTTTGATGGTGCTACTGACTGGTGCCGTTTGTCTTTTTGCCTTTCTTTCCATACCCTCATAAGCTTTTTTCCATAGGCTGTAGCGTGCGCCTTTCCGTAATACGCTGATTTGTAGCAGTTTCCAACTTTGTCCAATTTGTGCCTTTTCCATAGGCAACTGATACAACTTTAGAAATAATGTCGTAACTTTGCAACCGAGAAATAACGAAAATTCGATTGCTATGTTTACAAGAGCATTACACATATTTATTATAGGTATCCTGATGGTTGCTTGCAGCCACCAACAGCAGCCCTCAGATTCACAGACGGCAGCACGCTGTCTGGAGGAAGCAGAAGCAGCTTTTGCCAACGACAGCATCCGCCAAGGTGAGACTTTACTGCGAAAGGCCATACAACTGGCGGAAGCGTCTGAGGACTGGCACACCTATTATATCGCGCATCAGCGATTGGCGGAAGCATTATCGCAGAGCAACCCTGAAGAAGCTTTGCGACTGATGAAGAAAGCCCTGACCGTCTATGAGCAGCATCCTGACGATGAGCGAAACTACGTTATGTTACTTGACTATGCAGGCACTTATGCCGCACAAGTGGCTTTCACCACAGAGGGCTCTTTCGACGAAGCACTCGATTACATCCACCGTGCATACAATATCGCTGAGAAAAACCAGATGACAGATCTGATGTGCCAGACACTCACCAGTCTTGCCAACATCGCCTGGGCCAAGGATGATTATCACCAGGCACTCGACTACGCCCATCAGGCAGAATCTGTGGCGACAACCGACCTAAGGTCTGGCACATTGCAAGTGCTGGCTCGCAGTTACCTCAGCCTCAACATGCTCGATTCGGCAGAAACGGTCTATCGACAGATTGATCCAGCTGATGACGTCCATTTGGCATATATCGTGCAGAGTAACCTCGCGAAGATAGCACTCCGACGGATGGGTGCCACACAGGTGGAGGACAGCGTAGACGAAGCCTTCGGACAAATAGAGGACTTCTATTACAAGGCGCTCGAACAGAAGGACCAGTACTATCAGGAGACGTTGCGGCAGGAAATGGAGAATCAGCAACTGGAATACCGCTCAAAGATGTATGGCCGTACACTTCTGATTGTCATCATTGCTGCGGTGATCATCCTTCTTGCGGTAGTTCAGACACTTCGCTATCGTATCCGTATGCAGGAGCAGGAGAAACGCCAACTCCAGCAGGAAGCAGAGCACCAGAATACCTTGTTGCATCAGGCCAACGAAGTGGTGGCATTCCTGCAAAACTTCATCCTCGAACGTACAGAAGTACTGAAGAAGCTGAACCAAAGTGGCGATTCACTCATCTACCTCAGCCCGCACGAATGGAGCGAGATAGAACGTACGCTCAATGCCATCGACAGTAACCGCTTTGCCCTTATCCGCGAGCAATACCCCAATATGCAGGAAGACGACATCCGTCTGTGTATCCTCACCCGCTTGGGCATCAGTAACCGCACCATCGGCAACATCTACTGCATCACCGTCTCAGCCGTCCAGCATCGCAAGCTCAAGCTAAAGAAGGACGTGTTTGGAGAAACCAATCCAGACATCACGCTGGAGCAGATACTGAGAAATGAAGAAAATGAGATAATGAGGAAATGAGAAATTATTAACTAAAAAAGTACAGATATGAGAAGAACATTATTATTTATTATGTGCGTGCTTGCATCTATAACAATGTGGGCACAAGAGGAACAGAACGACTACCTTCCCTTTGTGGAGTTGGGCAAGCAATGGCACGTGGTCAGTAACCCCACGAACCCTTATGTTCCCTGTAGTTTTGAAAGATACGAGATGTACGATCAAGAGGAAGTGGATGGTAAAACGTATGTCCGTATAGGTCTGCTTCAGGAAGAATCGGATGTTGACGGATGGGAAGAAGTAGGGCTCTTCCGTGAGGAAAACCGTCGAGTCTACAAGTACGTGGCAGGCAGGGATGTCTTGATGTATGACTTCTCACTCAAAGAAGGCGACACATTTGCTTATGAAATTGGTTTTGATGAGCCCGTGATCTGTAAGGTGGTGAAGCAGGGATGGCTGGAAGACGGTCCACAGATTCAAATGCTTGATTCCCTCACTACAGACGGCGCATGGACTTTCAAGTATCGTAAACTGCGCACATGGACCATTGGTATTGACAATGGTTCAGGGGGATATAATGAGTTCATCACATGGATAGAATATATAGGAGCGCTTAAAAACATGTTCAGTCTTCCAGGAACGGTAGGGAGAATGTCTTGTTTGGCTTATATGGAAAGACATGATGAATACTATAATGATTACCTTTACCTGCCTTTCTTGCTTTATAACATGTATGGCCCCATTTATGGCTGCAATATGCCCAAAAAAGCAGCAGAGTGGTCAGAAGACTGGGTAAGCCTGTATACATATGAGCTGGAAGGCGACCGTCTGCATGTTTCTGGAAAGGATGTTTTAAATTGCGGAGGTAATTATTATGCCTATTTCACAGAAGAACCAACAGACGATCCTTCGGTACACAAACTCCATTTCAGGATAAAAGAAGTAGGACCTGAAACCACTTGCGCAAGTTTCTATACTACCGACTTCTATATCCCAGGATTCAGTCCCATTTACAACTACATCGTGGTAGACAATCAAGGCGAGGAACATCCTGTCATCAACAAGACACCACAGAACGAGTATCGCCCAATGATTGAAGATGGTAAAGTATGGAAGGTTGGAGACAGAGGCTCAGGTAATCCTGTGCAATTGGTTGACTACTACTACTTCGATGGCGACACCATCATCAACGGAAAGACCTGCAAGCAGATGATGTGCCAGCGATTTGTCAGCCCAGATCATCCGGATTATACTGTTGTTTCACAATACCCCTCCCTAAGATATATTGGAGCTTGGTACGAAGAGAACCAGAAAGTGTACGTTTACGATACGATAAACGATCAATTTCTGATGAAATATGACTTCTCTCTCGATGCCAATGAAACCCTGCTGATATCTGAAGATTATCCACCTTATGTGGTAGGGCCAAAGCAGATTGGAGGATTAGAAGGTTTTAAGAGCGTTTATAGAGACGTCATGTGGAGTGGAGACGGAGATCCCTATTACAATACCACTTGGCTAGAAGGTGTCGGAGGTATTGAGGGTCCGATAAATAATGTCTATTTAGGCAAAGAAAATCATGGATTATTCCTGATGTCATGTGTCGTTGGTGATGAAGTCATCTACTACAACGACGAATATGAGGACGCTGCTACTCCTGCAGGAGCCAGGAAAAACCGCTTCGACTTCACCCATACTCACAAGCTAAAGCCAAAATCACGGGTTAGGAGTGAGGACGAGCCATCGCTATATGGTGAATACAACGACCAACAGTTAGACATTAATCTTGGCCCACTCGACGATGCCTATCAGGTGAGCATCACTGACGGATCAGGCAAAGCTGTCTATGAGAAAGTCATCAACGCAGGCAACATCGTAGCCCTCAACATCGACATCTCTGACTATGCTAAAGACCATTACACCGTTACCGTAGAGAATAGTCGCGAGTCCTTCTCTGGTGAATTCGAAACGCTGACGGATGGAATCGAGAAAAATGTAAAAATTGAAAAATTAAAGAATGTAAGTATCTACAACCTCCAAGGTCAGCGGCTCAGTCGCCTGCAAAAGGGATTGAACATCGTTAATGGACGGAAGATTTATGTAAGGAATTAGAAGTATTTGCCTAATAATATATAAAAGATAAGGAGGATTATAGTCAATTTTAGAATAATTTCGTAATTTTGCAACAAAGAATTATTAAACAATAACGATATGGCATCAGCAACATCAATTTCCAAACCAGCACAGATGATTATCACGCTGGAAGACAATGCGCTCATAGCCGACATCAAAAAGGCTTTGAAGCTGATACGTGGCATAGCCTCGGTACGGGTGGCTACCCTCAACGACGATAAGACTATTACACCCGCCATGCGCCGCTCTATCAATAAGGCCCGCCGCGAGTATGCTAATGGTGAGACCATTTCATGTAGCACTCCTGAAGAGATGCAACGCTATTTCGACAGTCTATGATATACACAATCGAGTATTCTAAGGAGGCTGATAAGACTTTACGTAAGTGGAAGAAATCTAATCCGAATCTCTTCAAGAAAGCAACAAAGATTCTGATGGACATCATGCAGCATCCGCGTACAGGATTGGGACATCCTGAAGCTTTGATTGGAGGTAACGATGTGACCTATTCTCGCCATATTACAGCTCATGACCGTATTATCTACGACATCTACGATAATCGCGTGACGGTACTGATAGTTCAGGCTGAGGAACACTATAACGATAAATAATTCTTTTGGTATACGCCCCACCAGATCTTTCACCTTTTAGAAATATTTGGTGATCTGTGCCTTCTCGAAATTGTTCATCTCGTTCATCATACGGACGGCTGAATCGACGAGGGGATAGGCGCAAAGGGCACCTGTCCCCTCGCCTAATCGCAGTCCAAAGTGCAAGAGGGGCTTGGCATCAACGATGTCGAGCATCATCTTGTGTCCAGCCTCATCGCCACAATGGGTAAAGATCATATAGTCCTGTGAGGCAGGATAGAGCCTGATGGCTCCCAAGGCACAGGCAGTCATAATGAAGCCGTCTATTAATATAATAAGGTGTAGCTCGGCAGCCCGTAGCATCGCCCCAATGGCAGCAATCATCTCAAAGCCGCCGAAGATTCTTAGAGGTAAGAGGTGAGAGGTAAGAGGTGAGAGAGATGACTGGTGGCGAGAGAGGGCCTTTGAGAGGACTTCGTACTTATGACGAATGCCGTCATTATTAAGTCCTGCGCCAGCACCTATGCAATCCTTCAGGGGAATATCGCCAAAAAGACTCATCCAAATACTCGATGGCGAGGTGTTGCCAATGCCCATCTCTCCGATGCACAAAACGCGACAGCCTTCTTTCACGCAGTCATCCACAAGGTCGCTACCTATCTGTATGGCCCTGTCAAACTCCTCCTCGCTCATCGCAGGCTCATAAAGGAAGTTCTTCGTGCCTCGGGCTATCTTGCGATCGATAATTCCAGGAACGTTAGAAAAGTCATAATCCACACCCACATCGACTATCCACAACTTGAAACCGTGCTGGCGACAGAACATATTCACGCCTCCGCCACCACGGGTGAAGTTGATCATCTGCTGCCAGGTGACCTCACGGGGACTGACACTCACGCCCTCACGCTCTATACCGTGATCTCCACCCAACAACAAATGACAAGGATGGGCCAACGACGGCTCTAACGTCTGTTGTATCAGGCACACCTGCATCGCCAACTCTTCCAAACGACCCAACGACCCCTTGGGCTTGTTCAGGTTGTCGATCTTCGCTTGAATCGCTCCCTGCATCGAGCGGTCTACTGGAATCACCTTAAACTGCTTCATATATTTCTTCTTCTACCACGAATTACGCTAATTTCACTAATTATTTCTCAGCGCAGCCAATTCGTGTAATTCGTGAAATTAGTGGTCTTATTTTATTACTATTGGTAGTCCTGAAACCATCAGTATCACTTCGTCGGCCTTCTGTGCTATATACTGGTTCATCCAGCCCTGCAGGTCTGTGAACTTCCGCTGTAATGCATTGTCGCTCACACCGCCGCTGCCAATCTCGTTGGTCACGAAGATATAGGTAGCCTCAGCCTCGGTAAACTTGTCGAACTCAGCCTTAGCCAATTTAAGTGAAGAGTTAAGAGTGAAGAGTGAAGAATTTGCTACCGCAGTCCCTTTTGCGCTTGAGTCTGCCTCTCCATCCTGGGCGGTAGCAAATTCTTCACTCTTCACTCTTAACTCTTCACTGTAAAGAATATTGGTGAGCCAGAGCGTCACGCAGTCGATGACCACCACTCGGCCCGTCATATCGTGCTTGCTCAAAGCCGTCTCCTCCTCGATGTTCGTCCATTGAGGCCCGCGACGCTCCTGATGCCTTCTTACCCGCTCTCGGAACTCCTCGTCCCAGATGTGGGCCGTCGCCAGATAGACAGGATTCTCCGACAGACTCAATGCCAGTTCCTCGGCCTTGCTGCTCTTGCCTGAGCGCTGGCCACCAGTAATCAGAATGATTCGTTTCATAATGGGTTCATATAGTTTATGGCGCTAACCACCAGATACACAGTCAGTTCCACCAGCAGGCAGACGGCTCCGCAGCAGTCGCCTGTATAGCCGTGAAGCTTCCGCCATATCAGCAAGTAGAGCCCGTAGAACACGATGGCGGGAATGAAGATCATCACCTGCCAGTCGAGCCCCATCATCCAGATGAAGAACAGCATCGCTGGCAGTCCCTGTATCGCCAGACTGATGCCAGCCCAGGCGCTGAACCTTCGATAGACAGTCTTTGCCTTCGCCTCCTCTTCCCGTCTGGCGTAAGGCATCATCAGTATCAGCTGCGAGGTCACCATCTTTGAGAAAGTGTCGGCTGCAAGCACCATAAACGCAGCACAATAGGCAGGTATCGAAATAATCGTGGCTGCCAGAAGCAGTTCGTAGAAGACGAGTCCCAGCACCCCATACGTGCCGATACGAGAGTCTTTCATAATGTCGAGGATGCGCTGACGGTCGTTGCCTCCACCTCCGAATCCGTCGAAGAAGTCGGCCAGCCCGTCTTCGTGCAGCGCCCCAGTGATCAGCAGTCTGACGGCGATGGCGAGCAACACCGTCACCGTCATCGGAAGCACTAGACTGCCGAAATAGATGATGACTCCCATTGCGCCACCCGTGAGCCAGCCCGTCAGCGGCCAATGCTCCACTACCGTCTTGTAGCACTCCTTCGGCGGCTGATGCAACCGCCAGAAAGGCAATCGCGTGAAGAAGATAAACGCCGCCCAAATGCGGTCGTACCACTTTGTCTGATCAATACTCATCTGCATAATGGTGCAAAGATAGTGTAAAACACGCAAAACACCAAATTTTACTTGAGTTTTTTCGTGAGTGCTCTGCCTTTTGACGTCTGCAGGATATGACTTTTGTGCCTGCATGATAGGCTTTTTGTGCCTGCACGCTCTGTCTTTACTGCCTATTCTCTACGTCTTTACTCCCTTCAAACTATAAGGTTGACTATTGTCGATCACTTGGATGACATAAGTCAACCACTTGACTGACTACAGTCGTCCATGTGACTGACATAAGTCAACCATATAGTTTCATGCCACCATCGAAAGAGGAAGCACCCTCCATTTTATGACTGAATAAAAGATTTATCCAGAAACTGTTGTCAGTTTCATATTAACTTCAAATTATTCCCAATCAGTACTTTTTCTCTTGAAATTGTTTGTCTTTCAGAAAAAAGTTGTATATTTGCAGCAAAATAGGAATTAATTATGAACAATGCAGACTTTTGGGCATCCGTCCGTACCATCATTGCAGAGGGCTTTACGTCTGAAGGCCTGCTAAAACTTGATAGTTATGCAGAACAATTCATCAGCGGAAGGTTGGTTTATCAACGATTTTCACCGCAGGAACAGCATGGCTGCTCAGCGGGAGGTGCTACAAATGTCATTGCATCCCTGCTCGCGGGAGCAGAAGCTGGCACAGATAGACAGGATTCGTCAGCACTCAGCGACTACCAAAGAGAGTGCCAACTTGGAACGCAGCAAGAAAGTGTAATTGAGCAATGGGCCAAAGCCGTCGGAGTTTGGACTGAAAGCGTTGACGAACAATTGCCAAAGATACTTGGTGAACAGATTGCTGAGGGTGGTGAGGCTAAGGTTTACGATCATGGATCTACGCTGATTAAATCTATTGGCCTTGATTACTTTATCCAACCAATCTTTGCCCTTGACCGCATTGCACTCCACAATACCTATTTTCCTGAGACACGATTAACCGTTCTTGGTTTTGGTCGTGACAAGAATGGAGAGTTTAAAATTATTGTAGAACAACCCTTCATTGACGGACAACCCGTGAGCGATGAAGAGATTGCTGACTATATGCACCAGATGGGTTTCGAACTGAAAAATCCTCGCAACTGGACCTATGCCACTCCTGACATTTACCTCAGCGATATGCATGATGAAAATGTAATCCGTTCCAACAAGTCCAACACCATCTTCGTTGTAGATTGCGACATCCGCATCAACACCCCAGAGTTAAGACAAGGTGGAACGAGACAGATTTCGAATATAGTCGTTGTGACATAACAAAAGAATCGTCCCTCTGTTACAATGAAGTACTCACAAAGGGTCTGACACTTTGTGAGGTTTGAATGAAAAGGCGAAGAAAAGGGCAGATAATAAAGAATGATATGAAGATTATAGATAATACATTAATCAATAAGGTGGTTGAAGAGGCGAAGGCTTCGCCGAGGCTGAGGATGAATTACAACTTCCATCAGTCGTTGGAGGATAAGTGCCATCGCTTTCTGAATGCCTTGGAGATGGGGACACAGGTTGCTGTGCATCATCACGTAACCAAGGATGAGACCTTTGTCCTGCTCAGAGGGAAAGTCAGGGTTACGACCTATCGTGACGACGGTTCAATCTGGGAGAGCGTCGTGCTCAGCCAGGAAGAAGGCCGAATAGGCGTCGACATCCCCAAGAACACCTGGCATGGGCTCGAGTGCCTGGAGTCGGGTTCTGTGATCTTCGAAGTGAAGGAAGGTCCGTTCGTCACGCATGAAGTAGACGGTATTTTGGAAATCAAAAACAAATAACGAAAATGAAAAAGGTATTATTGAGTTTAGTGCTGATGGTGATGTCGGCAGCCGGATACGCCCAGGGGGTGATCGGCAAGTGGGTAACAGAAGGGGGAGACTCCCAGGTGGAGATCTACCAGAGTGGTGACAAGCTGAACGGAAAGATCGTCTGGCTGAAGAAAGGCGACGGACAGCTCGATGTACACAATCCTGACAAGAAGATGCAAAGTCGGAAACTTATTGGCGTGAACATCCTCACGGGACTCACCAAGAAAGGCGACAAGTGGGAAGGCGGCAAGATCTACAACCCCAAGAACGGCAAGACCTACAAGTGTTCCATCTGGCTCGACAGCAACGAATTGAAAGTTCGCGGCTATGTCGCTATGTTCTACGAGACCCAGACCTGGACAAAGAAGTAATCTGCCCTCACGATGACAAAAGGATTCGTTATCGGGATGGCGGCTGTGGCCGTATTGGTGAGTGCCTGCTCTGGGAAAGGAACAAAGACCAACAGCGGAACAGACGATGGTGCGAAGGACTCAGTTGTGGGCATCGAGGTGAAGTATGCCACAGGGTTCAGCGTTCGCGACTCGGCTGATGTCAGACTGGTAAGTGTGGGCGCTCCCACCCCTCAGTCTGCGACAGCCCCCCTCAGGCAGGGGGGCAAATATCAGTTCGCCTTGGTACATTCGGACGATGCGGCTGTGCCTGAGGGTTATACGAAGGTTCGTGTACCTATCACCAATACCATCTGTATGACGTCGCTGCAGCTGTCGAACTTCACCATCCTCGATGCTCACGATGTGGTGAAGGGTCTGACGGGTACGAAGAACCTGTTCAATGAGGATATACTGGCAAGGGTGAAGGACGGCCGCATCGTGAAGATCGGTATGGAGGGCAACTTCGATACGGAGATGGTGCTGGCAGCCAATCCGCAGGTGATCTTCATCTCGCCCTCGAAGCGTGGCGGTTATGATACCATTAAGGAGACGGGCATCACACTGGTGCCACATCTGGGCTATCAGGAGTTGGATCCGTTGGGACAAGCTGAGTGGATCAAGTTTATCGGTATGTTTATTGGCAAGGAACAAGAGGCCAATGAGGTCTTTTCTGGTATCGAGAGTCGATACAACGAACTGAAGGAGAAGGCCAGCAAGGTGTCAACACGTCCGACAGTCACCAGCGGTGAGATGCACTATGGCAACTGGCACGCTGTTGGGGGCAAGAACTATCTGGCGCAGATCTTCCGCGATGCTGGAGCCGACTACGTGATCAACGACGAGGAGACGAGTGGCGAGAATCTGGAGTTTGAGAAGATGTATGCGCTGGCTGCCAATGCCGACTATTGGCGCATCCTGAACAGTTTCCCAGGCGAGTTCTCGTATGAGGCTTTGAAGGCTTCGGAGCCTCGCAACGAACTCTTCAAGGCGTTCAAGGAACGGAAAGTGATCTACTGCAATATGAAGCAGCAACCCTACTACGAGATCTCACCCGTACAGCCAGATGTACTGCTGAAGGACTTTGTAGCCATCTTCCACCCAGAACTGGTCGAACCGGATTACAAACCCAAATACTACAAATTATTGAGATAAAAACGACCACGAATTACACGAATTTAACTAATTATTCTCAGGCGCAGCAAATTAGTGTAATTCGTGAAATTCGTGGTTGAATAAAGAATATGAGAGCATCAAAGTTCATTGTCCTTCTTGTGACTATTGTCGTACTGGCGATTGTCAATCTGCTGTTGGGATCCGTGAAGATACCTGTGGCGGATGTTTGCCGTATCCTCTTCGGTGCTGAGGGCAATGAAATCTGGGCAAACATCATCTGGAAGTCACGACTGCCTCAGGCCTTGACGGCTATTATGGCTGGTGCAGGCTTAGCGGTCAGCGGTTTGCAGATGCAGACGGTGTTCCGTAATCCGCTGGCAGGTCCTTCGGTCTTGGGCATCTCCAATGGCTCTGCCTTGGGTGTAGCCTTCG
Source organism: Prevotella sp. (assembly GCA_017428805.1). Next base: position 32,194 of record JAFRQC010000086.1, read on the forward strand.
TGGTGCTTCTGTCTGGCAGGCTTGGTGATGTGGCATTGAGTCGTTTAGGTTATCTGGGCGATGCGGCGATGAGTGTGGCTGCCATCGTAGGTGCTTTGGCGGTGATGATGCTGATCGTGTGGATAGCGCAGAAAGTAAAGGGCAACGTCACCTTATTAATAATAGGTGTGATGATCGGTTATCTGGCCAATGCCATCATCGGCGTGCTGAAGTTCCTGTCGCCAGAGGAAGATGTGAAGGCCTTCGTGGTGTGGGGACTGGGATCGTTCTCTCGTGTCTCTGGCGACGAGATGATGCTGTTCATCGTACTGATGTGCATCTTGCTGCCAATGGCCTACCTATTGGTGAAACCAATGAACCTTCTTCTGTTGGGCGATCGTTATGCAGCGAACCTCGGCTTGAACATTCGTCGCAGTCGTATGCTGGTTATCGTCTCCAGCGCCGTTCTTGTGGCTATCGTCACAGCCTATTGCGGTCCCATTATGTTCATTGGTCTGGCGGTTCCCCATCTGGCCCGTGCCATTTTCCGTACTTCCGATCATCGCATCCTGATGCCAGCCACAGCCCTGTGTGGTGCAGCCTTGGCATTGCTTTGTAATCTCATCGCCCGTATGCCAGGCTTCGAGGGCGCCCTGCCTGTCAACAGCGTCACAGCCCTCGTAGGAGCTCCCGTCATTGCAATGGTCCTCTTCCGCAGACGAAAAGATGACGTGGGGGAATAGGTTTTGTTTATAGTTTAAAGTTTATAGTTTATAGAATGGCCATGATGTCGCGAAGGCTGTTGACGACAAAGGTAGGAGGCTGAGGGCTTTCGCTGACATCGACCTTCCAACGATTGACAAGCATCGCATCAAGGCCAGCATTGAGGGCTCCGAGGATATCCGTCTGAAGGTTGTCGCCAATCATCAGGGTCGCTTCTCGAGAAGCTCCTGATGTTTTGAGGGCATAGTCGAAATAGAGTGGCGAGGGCTTGTTGACACCAGCATCTTCGCTGAGGATGATGGTATCGAAATAATCGCGGAGTCCGCAGGCAGCGAGTTTCTTATATTGTACTTCGTGGAAGCCGTTGCTCGTCATATGCATCCGATAGCCTTTCTGTTTCAGATAGTCCATCAATTCGTGGGCACCATCCACCACCCCAGACTTAGAAGAACAGAAATCGAGGAACCTGTCGCTCATCTCCAAACATAGTTCTTTGGTGACATCAAGGCCTTTGCCCACACTCAGAGGGCGACGGAAACGCTCCACAATGAGGAACGGACGGTCTATCTCTCCTTTCGAATAGCGCGACCACAGATCGATATTTGCAGACCAATAGGCATCATAAAATGTCTGAGGGCTGTCGAAATAACGATCAAGACGGAAAGCGTCATACGTCTCCTGCAAGGCAATCACGGCATTGCCATAAGTATCATACAGCGTATCGTCGAAATCAATAAATAAGTCTTTATACATTGAACATTTATTAAGAATAGATATTTCCGCTGTCATCAATAAGCAAGATAGTGAGGGAGCCGTCAGGCAGCAGTGGATTGCAATGGTCTGCACAATGGCGGATGACGGTATGGGCGAAGTCATCAAGTTGTGTTGAAGGAATACGTTCCCATAGTTCTCGTGCCAAGGTGATGTTGCTGATATCGATGGAGATTCCTGATTCCTGAAGCATCTGCTGAATGAAGTCGAGGTCCATCGTGGTCTTGCGGCTGTGGGTGTCGAGATGACCATCAGCCAGTTTGACGGCCTTGCCCAACATCACGCCAAGAGTGACATTCTTGAAATGGAGTTCGTGAGCGATCTTCAATGTCTCACCGATATAGTTGCCGTATTCCACAAATGCCTGACGAGGCAGGTCTGGATAGAGAGCCTTGACAAAGCGTTCACTCTTTCCACCACTATTAATCACCACACGATCCGTACCGCTGGCCTGGGCTATCGTCATACATTTGCGGATGCTGTCGATGAAGGCTTCTTCGGAGAATGGCTTCACGATGCCTGAGACACCAATGATTGAGATGCCACCCTCAATGCCCAGACGTGGATTGAATGTCTTCTTGGCGATTTCTGCTCCGTTGGGGACGGAAATAGTGACGGAAATGGTTCCTAAACACAGAGACACAGAGGTACAGAGCTTTTCCAAATTGTGGCAGATCATTTCACGAGGAGCCTTGTTGATGGCAGGTGATCCTGGGGGATAGTCAAAGCCAGGAAGGGTAATGGTTCCCACACCCTCACCACCAAATATTGCCACGGACTGACTCGGACTATCTCGGACTTCTTTTTCTGCGCAGGACCAATTAGTCCGTGTCTGTCCGTGTTTGTCCGATGCAATTACCTTCGCCCTCACCTCTATGCCGTTGGTGATGTCTGGATCGTCGCCTGCCTCCTTGAAACAGGAGGCATAATCGTCACCATAAGTTACTGGCACTTGGATCGTCTCACCATTGGGGAGGATAACAGGCACTTCTTTGGGAGTCTCGCCTTTCGTCAGCCGTATGGTTGCTGCAACGGCAGCCGCTGTGGCACAAGTTCCCGTCGTTAGTCCACTATGCAAGGGATAAAACTCAGGCAACAGATGCTCCACAGCCCTCCGCAGGCCATAAGGCCCATTGACACAGTCCCCCTGTGTCAATTCCGGACGCTTGAGGGCGATGATACGCATTCCCTTGGCACGAGCTGCTGCCACCTTCTCGCTGAAGCCTCCCGTCTCGCCACTCTCTTTGAGCAGGATGGCCTCGGCATCGATATCTATCACGCTACTGTCCTCGTAATAGCAGAGTTGGTCTGGCGTAGCCCCCTGTTCTTTCGCCAAAGCCACAGACGACTCACGAGGGAGGATGCGATAATACACTCGCACTCCTCTGGCCTCCAAAGACTTAAGGCGGCTGATGCTTTGGACACCAGTAGTAGCCAAAAGCGAGTGGATATCATCAGGGATTTGCGAGTAGTCGTCAATCCAAATGATATCTGGGTCACGAGGGGGATAGATCCGTTCGTAACGGATGAAAGGAACCTGACATTCTTTGGAAACAGCAGCAATCGTCTGATGGAGCGTTGAGGCAAACGGATGGGCTGCATCCACGATGAGTCGGATGTCGTGCTCCCTGATGAAGGTCTTCATCGCCTCCGCATCCATCGCTCCGTCGATACGGGTGCCATGCTGCAGCGTCAGGTCTTGTTCACCTGTCTTCGTACTATAAAAGAAAGGTGAACCAGCCTCCTCCAACACCTCTACAGCCTTGCGGCCCTCTGTTGTTCCTCCGAATACGAGTATCATGATGGATCTTCGCCTTGTCTGAAGAGATGGGTAAAGTGTTTGTTATAGAGCTCTGAGAGCCCCTGACGATTGTCGATGGCCTCACCCACCACAAGCATCGTGGTGAGCGTGAGTTTATTGTCGTGGACAATCTTCGCAAGGTCTTTCAACTTGCCACGATAGATCTTCTGGTCTGGCCACGTCAGATGGTAGCAGGCAGCAACAGGCGTATCCTCTGGATATTCCTGCAAGAGTTCGCGCTGCACATCGTCGACAATGGCAGCCGAGAGGAAGATGCACATCGTACTCTGACTCTTGGCCAACAGATGTAGTTGCTCTTTCTCTGGCATCGGCGTCCGTCCCTCACCGCGAGTGAGGATGATGGTTTGACAACGCTCCGGAATCGTAAACTGGCTCTGCAGTTCTGCGGCTGCTGCGAGGAAAGAACTGATGCCTGGGGTAATATGATAGTCCATACCGCTTTGGTCGAAGAAAGCCATCTGCTCCTGGATAGCACCAAAGATGCAGGGATCGCCCGTATGCAGACGAACGATAAAATGGCCTTTGTCGTAGTGTTTCTTCATCAGTTCGCATTGCTCTTCGAGGGCCATATCGGCAGAAGAGCGAACTATGGCTCCTGACTTGTGACATTCCGTCAAAGCCTTAGGAACCAAAGAGCCTGCATATAAGATAAGGTCTGCCTTCTCCAACATCTTACGACCTCGCACAGACACCAAGTCAGGATCGCCAGGACCAGCGCCTACGATCTCAATGTGACCCTGTTTCTGACGCAAGTGATTGTAGTCGATGGCTAAAGCAGCCGTCCAGTTCTTACCTTTCACTTTTGGAATAATCAGTTTTCCATGATTGGAGCCGAGAATGGCAGCCGCCTCACAGACACTGGATGTACCTACATACTTCTCAACGGTTGCACTCGGATTGGGCACTTCGACTTGCGATAGTTCGTCGGCCGTAAAGAACACCACCTCTTCGTCGTATTCATCTTCGAGCATCGCACAGAACTCTTCGTCTTCTTTCACATCAATCGTACAATACTTATGAGAACAGGGCAGGATGCCTTTATTGGCAAAGGCCTCGTCTATCTCATCGTAGATTGCCTCGTAATCTTCAGGATGATGCGCCAATCCAAAGCCAATCGTTCCAACCATCGGCACGAAATGAAGTTCGAGCATACCATCTGGCGCATGGCGACAAAAAGGTGTCACCATAATAAGCAGACTGTATTTATTGGGATCAGCCTCGCTGATATCGTCAATGATAGTTACATGATCAGGCTTCGTGGCTTCCAAATAGTCCGTTCCCTCATCGCGAACTTCCATCAACAGGGCCGTTGGTTCACGATTGACGAAGGCAAAGATGCATTGGTTCATTTCATCCTCAAAACTGGCAATGGGCCAGTCAAACCTCGCCTCAAGCATATCCAGTTGCCAAAGACCCGCATTGTCGCTCTGAGTAGTAATCACCTCACGGGCACCTATCATCGCTGCAATATCTCTCGCCAGATCATTAGCCCCTCCTACATGTCCGCTGAGCACAGAGATGGCATTCAGGCCCAAACTGTCAACACACACCACAGCGGGATCTTCGTGCTTATCCTTGATATACGGCGCTATCGTCCTCACACAGATACCCATCGCCCCAACGAACACAAACGCATCGAAATCCTTCCAGCGCTTACCAACATTCACACGGCTGATGATCTCTGCTTCATTCTTCTGAGCAAATACTTGACTCTGAATAAGGCGGGCGATGTTCTTACCCTCCTCACTGATTTGTATAATCGCTATCTTTTGCATTTCAATATAGTTATTGGATGATTATCGTTGAGTTGTATTCTTGTTGGCGGATCTTGTTGTAATCCCAATTCTGCACATGCCTCATTCCATAGCTGACGGCTGTCTGTGGTGACCTTTGGCGCAACCACACTATTGAAGACGATGATGCCATCAGGGGCAAGGACAGAGAGGACTTTCGACATAATGTCTTTCAGGCGGCCACCGTGACCTCCGATGAAGACGGCATCTGGGCGAGGGAGAGCGGAAATATCCGTTTCGAAGAAGTCGCCGATATGGATGTCGATGCCTGGGGCTCCAAAGCGACGGGCATTCTCTTGGATGATGGCCTCGCACTCAGGACGGATCTCGAAGGCACAGATCGTAAGATGAGGGAATTGCAGACGGGACTCGATGGATACGCTGCCTGTACAGAAGCCGATATCCCAGAAGACGTGTCTTTTGGGAAGTTCGAGGGCTTGGAGCGTCAGCAGACGGATGGGCATCTTGGTAATCATTTTCTCACGACCGTCGAGTAACACAAATTGATTATCAGGAATGCCGAATCTTTTTCTTAGGCACGGATTACACGGATTTACACTGCTTTTATTATCTGTCTTTGAATTTAAATCCGTGTTAATCCGTGTAATCCGTGCCAAAATGATACAGTTGGGGTGGTCAAAGTCACGACGGGTAGCCTCATCAATGGTAAGCGTTGTGACTTTCTCGAGCGACGGATTCCCCAAATGCTCGCCAACGGACATATAGTAATTGGTATAGCCATAGTCGAGCATCCGCTGGGCGATAGTAGAGGGTGTATGTTCGCGATCTGTCAGCACACCAATCTTTTCAGCCCTCTCGATGAGTGCTTTGTCAAACTCATGCCAGGGACGGCCCGTCAGTGAAACGATGCGCATATCGTGATAAGGCATCACGAGACGATGAGCCAGCATCTGCAAGGAGTTGAACGTGGGATAAACAACCATCTTCGCCTCAGGCATTTTCCGTTTGATGGTATTGGCAAAGCCGAAGAACAGAGGATCGCCACTGGCGAAGACGATGATGGATTTACGATTTACTGATTTACAATTTACGATTTTATATTGCTCGAAAACATCATCGAGGGGGACGGTGATGTCGATCCATTGGGCATCGGCAGGCAACAACGGCGCCACAATCTCATGATGCCGCTTGCCACCAGAGAACATCTTCCCGTTCTTGATGATCTCCAACACCTCAGGCGGAAACCAAGGCTCTGGATTGTCTGTGATACCTATAACAATGAATCGCTGCATAAATTCGTGAAATTCGTGTAATTCGTTGTCTGAAAAATCACAGGTCGCGACCTGGTTTAAGTTGTTCCGCATCGTCGAAAGTGAGAATGGCATTGCAAAGCGTCGCAGCCAGGTTTGAGCCTCCCTTCCTGCCCTCAACAATAATCTTGGGAATGTCCTTGAAAGGCTTCACCATGTGTTTGGATTCCCTGACATGCACAAAGCCCACAGGTGCAGCAATGATACCAGCAGGATGAGCCTTGCCCTTACGGATCAGGTCGCAGAGTTCCATCAGCGCTGTGGGGGCGTTGCCAAAGGCAAAGAGTGCATCGGGATGTTCCTCGACAGCGAGACGGATGCCAGCTTGAGTACGGGTAAGACCCACCCCCAGCCCCTCCCCAAGGGAGGGGAGCTTGGTTAGTTCTGCCACACGAGGGTCTGAGAGATAGCACTTCGCCTCGATGCCCAATCGCTGCAAGGCTCCCTTTCGGATGCCACTCGTCACCATCGTCACATCTGTCACGATGGTTTTCAGCGAACCGTCCTTTACCTTATTATATAGTGTCTCTACAGCCTTCGGATCAGTATAGAGAATATTCTCCATATCGAAGTCGGCTGTGGTGTGAATGGCATGCAGCAGAGCCCATTTGTGGTCGAGAGGGTAATCTTGTCGCTTCAACTCGCCTGCTATCGTTCTAAACGACTCAATCATGATTTCCTGCCCAATCTTCCCTCCAACAGCAGAGCCCCTATAGTAGCCACGAGGCGTTATCATCTTCCCATCAGCCAAATACGACTGCGAATTACCGATAAGGATAACCGTAAACATATCCACATCCTCAGGGTCGAAATCGGCAAGGGTTGTGACCTTTACTTCCTGTTCCTCGCGTCCTGCCTGACAGACATAGCCTACAGGGGTATCTTCAGAGCGATACTTCAAGAATAATTCTTGCAGGCGATAGAGTTGCCAATAGCGGCCATGCGATTTCGGATTATAAACGGCTGTCACGAAATCGCCCACAGCAGCAGCTTTGATACGGCGTTCGATCACCTCCCAAGGCGTCATCAGGTCTGACAAGGAGATGATACACATATCATGGCCGATGGGAGCCCCCAGCAATGAGGCAGCCTTCTGGAAAGCCGAGATGCCTGGCAAGGTGATGATGTCGATATCAGATGCCCTTTCCTGCTTCATCTCGTAGATGAGTGGCGCCATACCGTATAACCCTGCATCGCCAGAGGAAATCACCACAACGGTCTTTCCTTGTTCCGCCAACAAGAACGCCTGTTCAGCCCGTTCTCGTTCCTTCTTCATTCCCGTGTCGATGCACTCACAACCTTCCTTCACATAAGCCTCGATAAATTGGAAATAATACTTATATCCAACAATCACATCCGCCTCCCGCACTGCCTCCAATACGGCAGGCGTGATGTCCTCTTTACTGCCAGGTCCTATGCCCGCAACGATGATCTTTCCCATATCAACTGCAAAGATACACAAAAATCCCCTATTTCCTACAAATTCGCAACCAACATTAACAGTTAGTTGATTGTTATCACTACCTTGAACGTGATGTTGCGCCCCATATTATAGACTCCACGACGGCCAGTGACGACATTCACATCGGCATATTTCAGGCGGCTCAGGTGGTTCTGATAGGCTTTGTCCAGAAGGTTGTCGGCGGTGATGTAGAATTCTGCGATCTTCTTGCCTTTCACTTGGATGTCTGTTCCTGCCGAGAGTGAGAGCAGGGCATAGCCGGGCGTCTCGGTTTCTGTATCGTCAGCGCGGTATATGTGCGTCTGCTTCAGGTAACAGTCAAGACCGAGGGCGACGTAGAGGTTATTGAGGGGCGAGCGATGGGCGGCATCTGTTGTATGGTGATGATTGACGGTGGTATGCGAATGGTGGAAGAGTTCCCACTTCAACTCCGAAGACCATTTGGGTGCAGGCGTGAAGGGGAGATATTTCGTATCAGCATCAGCGTGCAACAGCTGGGCATCGACATACGAGAACGTGTTGGAGAAATGAACGGAATGGACAGGGTGGAAGTCTACGCCGGCCTCAAAGCCCAGCAGACGGGCATCGCCCTGCGTATAGGCATAGGTGAGGTAATCGGGATCAATGATCTCTGCCACACGATGGGTGAAAATGTAGTTGTCGATGCGGTTGGCAAAGAGAGCCAATTGTGCAGAAACATAGCGTGAGGTAAAGTCGAGTCCGAGGTCAGCTTGCAGGCTGTATTCCGCCTTAAGCTGCTGGTTGCCCAACTCATAGCGGACAGAACCCTCATGCACGCCATTCGATGCCAACTCACTCATATTGGGGGTTCGGAAACCACGGGCGAGGTTCAGGCGGAGGTTGAAGTGGTCGTTGAGATTGCAGACGGCACCAATACTACCCGTCACACCATTGAAATGACGGGTGAAATCCGCAAAGCGCATCTCACCATCCTCCATCAACTCATAACCGTGCAGCCGTCGATGGTCATAACGCAGACCTCCGCTGAGTGTCCAGCGGTCGTCAAAGGCTTTCGTGGCTGTGGCATAGACACCAAAGTCAAAGAGCCGGTAGTCTGGAATCAGATATTCCTCGCCCTCGTTGCCTGATTTCTGATACATACCGCCAATGCCCGTTGAGAGCTTCCAACCGTTCCACTCGTTGGTGATGTAACGCAGGTCGTAAGTCAGCGTATGCAACTTGAAAAACAATTCGTAATCATCCTCGCTTTCCTCGAACTCCTGACGGCGGTTCTGCTGATAGCCGATGATGGCTTTCAGATAGCCTGACGAGAGACTCAGCGAGTTATCCCACACCAGTTTGTAGTGCTTTACCTGCTGGAAGGGCAGCGACTTGCCGTATTGATGTCCCGTCCAACCCTCTTCGTGTTCCAGTTCTCCTGTCTCGGGGTCACGCTCACCCTCGATGATGCCTGGTGTCAGATGATAGGCCGTCCACACAAGTCGTGAGTGTCCCCACGCCTTATTGACACCTAGCATCAGACGACCGGCACGCTCTCGGAACTGCGAACCAGGCACATAGTCGTCGTACTTATTCTTATAAGCATGAGCCATCTTATCGCTGTAGCGGGCATCCCATACGAAACCTTTTTGGTTGCCTGCCAACGACAGGTTGTAAGCGAAAAGACCGTTGTTGGTCTGATACTCTGTACTGACGTTGGCTCTCAACTCGCCCTCAGCCAACGTAGGCTGCGAATGGAGGATGACCACACCCGCCATCGCATCTGATCCGTACATCAGCGAGGCGGGGCCCTTCAATATCTCCACGGAACCGATGCTGCTGCCATCGACCTCCACACCGTGTTCGTCGCCCCATTGCTGGCCTTCTTGGCGTACACCTTCGCTCATCACCACCACGCGGTTGTAGCCCAGTCCGCGGATGATGGGTTTCGAGATGCTACCGCCCGTAGTCAGCTGGCTGACACCAGGCTGGTGGGCGATGGCATCGATGATATTTGTCGAGGCAGTAGCCCGGAATACCTGGGGTGAGATGATTGACACGGGTGCTGTGGCATGTTTCAGTTTTGTATCGCCCGTCACACCCGTTACCGTCAGTTCGTTCAGTTGCAAATGGCGGAAAAACACATCCGTCGAGTCCTCCGCATGATGATGTCTTAAACTATCTTGGGCTGCCACTACCGTGCATATACACAGCAACAGCAGAATGCATTTGATTTTCATTCTGTGATATAATAAATAAGGATGTATATAAATAATGTATGTAAAAGTTGGGGGAAATCAGACAGACGGAGGCCCCCGGGTAACAATCGTGCCACAGCAGACGGCATGAGGGCCGCACAAAGGCTGGGCGTGATATTTCTTACATACATGGACATATACTGTGACAGCCATCAAAACGGCTGCCAACATCGACAACGTGAGGAACTGGCACAGCACGCAGTCATGCGCCCAAGTTGCCATAGCTGTCAGGTGGCCGTGGCAATTATGGTGTACGCAGTCGCTACATTCTGTATCAGTCGTCTGCGGGATTTCGTGAATATGAAGCGACGAGAATATCAGCATCGGCAGGAATACTGCCAACAAAACGCATGCTGATATTTGTCTCCTAATTACTTTCACGGCTGCAAAGGTACGGCTTTGCAGGCAAAAAGCCAAATAAATTTGAGATTTTTTGAACGTGAGTGTCTTAACGCATATAGGACTCGCATCCCTGCGAGTCCTATATAGCATTAATCATTAATAACTAAAAACCAAAACCAATATGAAAAAGAAAACTATCTCTAATTATGCGTGAATCTTAAATCTGATGCAAGGACAGTGCAAACCGAATGCAGAGAGCTCGCTCTATGCTGAGGTGCAGCCTGTTCTCGCTTATCGAAGGCAAAGTTACGGCGGTTTCAGTCTCATTCCAAACTTTTTCGCTTATATTTTACCAACTTATAGCGACAACGCTCCCATCAGGCGACAAACCGCCCGAACCGCCTCAAAACTTGTCGCCTTATAAGAAATTTCCATTATTATTTGGTTATTTCATTTATTATCACTACCTTTGCACCAAGAATCTTTTTAAACTTAAAAATAACATTATGAAGACAGAAGAAATCAAAGATCTTTTCAACAAGTTTGAAAGTATCGTGTGTGACTACAATGGTGTGGAATGTTGGAGTGCCAGAGAGTTGTATAAGCTCCTCGGCTACGTACAATGGCGCAATTTCCTCACCATTGTCGAAAAGGCCAAAAGTGCTTGTGAGAATGCAGGAGAAAATATCAATTATCATTTTGCTAACGTCAGCAAAATGATTGGACTTGGAAAAGGCGGCCAACGAGAAGTTGAAAACATCCTACTTACCCGTTACGCTTGCTATCTGATTGCCCAAAATGGTGACTCACGCAAGCCAGAGATCGCATTCGCCCAAAACTATTTCGCCGTACAGACACGCCGCGCAGAACTGGTAGAGCAGCGGCTGCTGGACTACGAACGAGTTAAGGCACGGGCCAAACTCGCTGAGACAGAAAAGGTTCTCTCTGGCGTATTATATGAAAGAGGTGTTGACAGTAAGGGCTTCGCTATCATCCGCTCCAAAGGAGACAAAGCACTATTCCACCTCGATACAAAAGTGCTCAAACGGAAATACAATGCCCCTGACAGTCGTCCACTGGCAGACTTCCTGCCCACTATCAGCATCAAGGCGAAAGACTTGGCAGCCGAGATGACCTCCGTCAATGTTCAGACGAAAGACCTCTACGGACAGTCCCCCATTGAGAAGGAACATATCGACAACAACACAGCTGTCCGTGATATGCTCATCGGCAGGGGCATATATCCAGAGCAGCTGCCACCTGCCGAGGATGTCAAGAAGGTTGAGCGCCGCTTGGCAAAGGGAGACAAAGACGCTAAAACGGATCATAACATCAGATAAAAGATATACTCCCGTCGCGATGATGGTTGTCGTTTTCCATAATATGTAGATTTAAGGTTAAACAAAGTTTTTCGGAAGCCGTTGGCATAAGCGTATGTCAGCGGCTTCTATTTTACTTACACTCTTTTTTTTTCACAATCGCAATAATAGCATCAAATTCCCTTGGCTTCGTTATTTCTATAAGTGACGTGCTTATCACGTTTAGGGATTTCTCCCCTACTTAATAGGGAAATCCCCTTTTGTAATTTATAATTTGATTGTACCTTTGCCACATAATTTAGTTTGATTTAAGTATTTGGTTATGACATCGGATTTTGATTGCTTATTTGGCGGATGCCCTCCGTAGAGGGAGTATAATTAAGAATTTATAATGAGTTCTTAGAAAAAAACTCCAATTCTTTTGGTGGTTTGAATTTTTATTCATACTTTTGCCATTGGAATATGCCCGAAAGGGTTGCGTTCTAAACTTATGGGTTAAAATAGAAGCGTTATGCTTGTCTGATTATTGCAAAGCCTGAGAAACTTGACAATATAAGTACAGATGACAGTGTAATTAGCTTCCACGTTTAGCGTGGACTGCTATTATTGTATCTTGTACTTTTGGGAATTCTCAGGCCCCAGCAATAAGGATGCGTAAATAGTTCACGCTTCTTTTATGCCAAGAAAACAGCAGTTATTACTAAAATAAACAAAATACAAACAATTATGAAAAGATTTTCTGTGTGGTGATAAAAGGACTAAAGAATGTTAATACCTTCCGAATGCATAATAAAACCTGTACTTTTGCAGCAAAACCGGTAAATATGCTGCTCAAAGATTTCTTTTCCAGATTCCCCGATGAGGAGAGTTGTGTTTCC
>JAFRQC010000087.1 GCA_017428805.1 Prevotella sp.
GGCCAAGAGGCTGTCTTGTGGGATAATTATGGAGTCTTTTCGAGGAACGAGGAAGGAGGAAGGAGGAAGGAGATTACCTTGGAGGGTGTTTTCTCCCCCTGAGTAGGGGGAGCCAGAGGGGGTCTGATCCGCCTCAGTTGTATTCTCGTTCCTCGTTCCTCCTTCCTCGTTCCTCGAAAGTTTATCCGACCTCAGGGACGCAGGCGTACACGCCATCATCAGCATGAAGGCGCCCAATAACCATATGACTGCGTGTTTCCCTCTCAAATCTCCTTTACTCCTTTATTACTTTACTCCTTCTCTCCTTTATCTCCTACTCAAACATGTCCACCCACTTCTGGAACCTTTTGATGCCGTCCCAGCCGAACTTCTCCAGCGCCCGCATCGCTTCTACGACGGTACGCTCACTGCTCGGCTTGGTCTTCGAATAAAACTTATCCGCATAACACACCACCTGTTCCTCCAGCTCCTCGGGCATAAAGTCTTCGTGTGGCAAGGGCAGTTGCTGCTGCTCAATGTCCCACGCCGTCAGTCCCGTGCCCGTATGCCTTTCGCACACGCGCGCATGACGGATCCATCCCTCCTCGCGCAACATCCTTCCGCCGATGAGACCATGACGGATATAGGGCTCTTTGCCATGACAGTAGATGCCCGGCGCGTTGCACTCGCGGATGCCGATGTCATGCAGCATCGCCGCCTCTTCGAGGAACTCGCTGTCCAGTTTCAGTTCCGGATGTTTTTTCGCAATCAGCAGGCAGCGATCCGCCACCTGCCGACTGTGAATGATAAGGAGTCTCCTGAGTTCATCGTCCTCAGGATAGTATCTGTCGATTATTTTCTGATAATCCATTACGCTTCACGTTCTATCCACGCAATCGTATCTCCCTGACGGATCTGCTGTCCAGGCTTCACGCTGATATCGACCAGCTTACCACCCATGGCAGCGGGGATCTCTACGATCTCGCCCCACTTCGTCTGGAGATAGCAGAAGATGTCGCCCTCCTTGTATTTCTGACCGATGAACGGCTCGATGCAGGCAGCAGGTACACCCTCGCCACCGAAGCTCCAGATCAGCTGTCCGGCCAGCGGCGACTTCACGGCATCGGCCTTCGCATGCTTGATGGCGTCGATCTCCTCCTGCGAGATCTTCTTGCCGCCGCCCAGCTTCGCGTCCTTCGCTTTCTGGATGTCGGCCAGCAGGTTCTTCTTCGCCTGACCGCTCTTGAACGGACGGTACTGCTCGGGGTGCATGGCCAGCTCGAACAGCTCCTCGTCGTCGGGGCCGTACTCCCAGCCGTTCTCGTCCATCTCCTTGCGGAAACCGTCGAGGGCGTTCTCCAGCAGCGTATGGGGATCCACGTCGGTAAACTCCAGTTTCTTCTGTGCTGCCAGTTCCTTCAGCTCGGGAGCGATCTCGCCGGGCACCTTGCCGCTCTTGCCGAGGATCATGCCCCAGATGGCGTCGTCCATCATCACATAGCGGCCCTTGCCCTGCTCCATCGTCAGGAGGTTCATCAGGGCGATGTTCTTCGTGTACTGCGAGAACGGTGTCACCAGTGGGGGATAACCCACCTTCGGCCACACGTACTCCACCTCGTTGAACAACTTCACGAGCATGTCGTCCATCGTCAGCTCTGCCTCACCCTTCTGGGCGCGCAACTTGTTGATCATCGTCATGATGCCGCCCAGGTCGGCCATCATCGAACCCATCATACCGCCGGGCAGTCCGCAGCCGAGCAGCAGGCTCGACATGTGCTTATTGGCGGGATTGATGAAATAGCCCAGCCAGTCGTCGATGAACTCCTGCGTCAGCGTACGGGCCTGCATATAGGCGTTCATATTCAGGTCAGCCACCTCGAAGCCCTCGTTCTTCAGCATCGAGCGCACGGAGATGATGTCCGGGTGCACCTTACCCCAGCTCAGCGGCTCGATGGCGGTGTCGATCACGTCGGCGCCGTTGTTACAAACCTCCAGGATCGAGGCCATCGACAGGCCGGGGCCTGAATGACCGTGATACTGCACGATGATGTCGGGGTGCTTCGTCTTGATGGCTTTCGTCAGCGCGCCGAGCATGGCAGGCTGACCGATACCGGCCATATCCTTCAGACAGATCTCCTCCGCACCGGCGGCAATCACCTCCTCGGCAATCCTCGAGTAATACTCCACCGTGTGAACGGGCGAGGTGGTGATACAGAGCGTAGCCTGCGGTGTCATGCCACCTTCCTTGGCCCACTTGATCGAGGGGATGATGTTTCGCGTGTCGTTCAGTCCGCAGAAGATGCGGGTGATGTCCACACCCTGGGCGTGCTTCACCTTATACATCAGCGCGCGCACATCATCGGGCACGGGGTACATTCTCAGCGCGTTCAGACCGCGGTCGAGCATGTGCGTCTTGATGCCCACCTCGTTGAAGGGCTTACAGAAGGCGCGCACGGCCAGGTTCGGGTTCTCACCCGCCATCAAGTTTACCTGCTCAAAGGCGCCGCCGTTGGTTTCCACTCGGGCGAAGCAGCCCATGTCGATGATTGCCGGCGCGATGCGCTCTAACTGGTCCTTACGAGGCTGGAACTTACCTGAGCTCTGCCACATGTCTCGATAGACGAGACTAAACTGGATTTTTTTCTTCATATATGCTTCTCTTGTCAGTTATATACTTACAAACTGCAAAAGTAGTCATTTTATTTCAGATACCCACACATTCCTCGCACTTTTTTTGATTATTTATGAATATAAAATATAAAATATAGAATATAGGATTTACGGTTTGTCGTGAAATTCATGGATTTTGTTTTCAATAAACACATCAATGCCAAGGGCCGCCCCGGCATACAGCAGGCACTGGGCGAAGAACCACAACACACTGTCGCTGATCTCTCCGACCGGCTCTACGCAAAAGCCTGCCGTAGACAATGCCACGCCAGCGGCGAGCATGCCTACAGCAGACCATGCACGAAGATCTTTTTTCATTAACCGCCCTGGTTGTTGTTCGCGGGATGTTCCTGGTTGAGCTTGTAGTCCGCCATGGTGAAGAACTCACGCACCACCTTCTTCTTGTTGCCGACGGTGATGTTGCGCTTCGTCCAGACACCGGCCAGCTGAAGCGTACACTGGTCACGGAACTTGCGGGAAGTCAACTGCTCGCCCTTGGTGTTCTCAGGGATGAAACGGATGTGGATGCCCTTCACGTTGACATTCACGTCGTACGACTCCACATCGTTGGTGCCCGTCGATTCCACGTAGGGCGTGAACGTGCCGAGGCCGTCCCATTTCACACTCTCACCCGAGGTGAGCAACTCGGTCATCACCGTGGTCAGACGGTCGATGACACCCTCGATGATGTCGCGGCTATAGACCGACTGGTCGAAAGCCACTCGCTCGATCAGACCTCGCAGCGACAGGGTGTCACTGGTTGAATAGGTTCTGCCGAACCACTTACCAAACGCCGTTGAATCGTCGTTGGTGTTCTGCTCCAGAGCAATCTGGAAAGGTAATTTAGCTGCTGCCATAACTTTACATTGTTTTTAATAATTAATAAATGAACGATATGTCGTTTTTAGAGAGTAGGCAGGAAAGTCCGACTTTCATGACGGGAATCTCAGCGTTTCATCCCGGGTATCTAAGAGTTTCCCCGCCTGTGTCCGTCGAACCGCCGTCCTCTCGTTTCCGACAATGCAAAAGTACGAATAATCTGTTATTTCGGCCACCTCCTAAAGGTACGTTAACCAGTCGTTAATATCCGTTTAGTGCAAGAAGTCTCATTATTTAAGAA
>JAFRQC010000144.1 GCA_017428805.1 Prevotella sp.
TATAATATAATATATAATTTAAAGAGGTTAATACATATGGATTTCGCTTTTGTTACTTTGTTACTTGTTACTGATTTAAAATTTTCGCGAAAATATTTGGTGGTATCGATTATTATTTGTACCTTTGCACCCAATAGAACAAAAGCAATCAATGAAGAAACCATTATTACTGACCATCATCATCTGTCTGAGCATCGTGGCATACGCAGGCCCGGTAGACTTGGAACAAGCCAAACAGAACGCTCTCCGTTTCATGACTGATAAACAACCAGCTATGGCGCGTGGCAAGAAAATTATGACTATGACAACGGCCTGTCAGACTGAAAGCTACTATGTGTTCAACGTCGGAGAGTCACAAGGCTACGTGATTGCCAGCGGCGACGACCGTACGCCCGAAGTGCTGGGCTACGCCGACAAGGGCTCCTTTGACATAGAAACCATTCCCGATAATATGAAGGCCTGGCTTCAAGGCTATGCAGATCAGATGAGTATGACAAGAGCTACACCAGCGACAACCAGCGAACTGGGACGCCCCGTAGCCCCGATGATCAGTTCTCTTTGGGGACAAGACGCACCATACTACAACAAATGTCCTAAACTCTATGATACGCCTTGTGTGACAGGTTGCGTGGCAACGGCGATGGCACAGGTAATGAACTACCACCGCTACCCGGCACAGACCATTCAGGAGATTCCTTCGTTCACGACGACCAGTGCCAAGATCAAGGTGGATGCCATCCCTGTCACAAGCATAGACTGGAACAACATTATAGACAGCTACAGCTATAACGCCACCACAGCTCAGAACAATGCCGTAGCCACCCTGATGCAGCTCTGCGGAGCAAGCATACTGATGGACTACACCAACTACGGTTCGGGAGCATCCTCCGAAGCTGTAGCACCGGCGCTGAGACACTATTTCGGCTACAGCAACACGGTGAAAAACATCCAGCGAAATGATTATTCTGCCGATGAGTGGAACCGCATCATCTATGCGGAAATGATCAGCGGAAGACCGGTCATCTACGGTGGACAGTCGTCGGCAGGAGGCCATGAGTTCGTCATTGACGGTTATGACGGCAACGGCTACTTCCACGTGAACTGGGGATGGAAGGGCATGGATGACGGTTACTTTCTGCTCAGCGCCTTAAATCCCCCCAACAACAACGGCATCGGTGCCAGCGGCTCGGCTGATGGATACAATATGAGTCAGGACGCCAACATTGGCATCCAGCCTAAAGGAGCGTCGGAACCCACGATACTGACCGACTATCTGAACGTGGCGACCTTTGTGCCGATGGCGGAATCGTGCGACAAGATGGCTGCCGGTATGGACTTCCATGTGTCCCTGCAGTTCTCTGTTTCCAACTATGGTATTCCCAGCAGCTATGACTTCGGCGCCCTGATATACACGACAGACAACAAACAGGTGGATGCTGGACAGATGTTCAATGCGGACTTCAAATATGGCACCGGCTATACCGGGTCGAGCACTATACAATTCGGAAAGTCACTGCCCGACGGACAATATTATATGATAGCAGCCAACAGGCCTGCCGGCACAACAGAGTGGACCCCGTGTGAGAATGCTTGGCAGAACGGCATCCTCGTGACCATCAGCGGAAAGAAGATGACGCTCGTGGCGCAGGAAATCCCGAATCCGAACCTGCCGACAAGCGAACCTGACCAAGGCGGGACAGAGCAGCCTGTACAGCCCGTCGTCATCATGTTGAGCGGGCAGATGAGCATCGGCGGACAGTTCTATCAAGGCGGAGAGGTGACGTTGAGTGTCATTATTACCAACTACGGCACAGACTACGACGGCCACCTCTATATGATGCTTGACGGTCAGGCGGCAGGCTCTTCAGATTTCAAGTTGGAAGCAGAAAAGAGTGCGGAGTGGACAAATACACTCAAGAACGTTCAGGCAGGTGAGCATAAGATCGTCATCACGACGGACAGCGAGGGCAAAAACATCGTGGCCGAGGGAGAGTTTGCCGTGGCCCTCTATCCCGAAGCCAGTCTGGAGATGAAAATCAACGCCACAAACGTGGAGAACGGCCGAACAGAGGAAAACCGGATCAACCTGAGCGTCGACATCAGGAATACAGGAACGGACACTTATGACAACAATGTGCTGTTACAATTGTACAATCTGACGGCTCCTGGCAAGCCTGTCTATACAGAAGAGAAGACCTGCCGCATTGAGAAAGGCGGTACAGCCACAATGACATTCAACTGCGAAGACCTGGACTTCGACCAGAGCTATTACGCCAGGACACTCTATCACTCAGGCAATGAATGGGTGCGTGCCGCACAGTCGGAGAATATCCACGTACGCAAGCCAGAGGTAGCCGTTCAGATCACGATGTTCACAGTCGAGGACATGATCTTCAACGGAACACTGGAGAAGGGTGAGGACATTGAGATGCAGCTGTTTGTACGCAATGAAGGTAATATGAGCAACGGAAAGCTCTACATCTGGGAGAACGACGGCAAACCGACGGCCTTGGATGTGAACATACCACCCGGAGCCCTAGGTGTCTGCAAATACCAGTTCAAGGCCGACAAGGCCGGGGTCTGGAATTTCAAGGTGACGCGTGATGCCGAAGGTATGGATGTGGCCATCGACCAAAATATCATCATCGGCAACAGCACCGAGAGCCAGCTTGCCATCGGTGTGTCTGTGAGCGACTTGGAGAGAGACTACGACTACGGAGAAAAATACTGGTTGGGAAGTCACGAGGTGACACTGAATATCTCTGTCGAGAACACTAACACGGAGGTGTATGATGATATGATATTGATATGCCTCTACCAGACACTGACCGATATCGACGATGAATGGGGAGACTGCGTGGCAACCGACTCCATGACCTGCCATCTCGATCCCAATCAGGAGGGATTCGGAACCATCTCATTCAGGAACCTAAAAGACGGTGAGGAGTATTTCTTCATCACCTATTATCGGTCGCGCAATGAATGGATACGTGCCGCTGAATCGGATGCATTCACCCTATGGCTGGCAGACGATATGACTGGTCATAACTTCCAGCAGGCCGGCAACGTGACCTTCGATGGGAACTTCCTGGTAGGTAGTCCGATTACAGCCCATATCCCTCTCATCAACAAGGGTAAGGAGCGCAAGGGCACCATCTACTACCAGACAACAGGCAAGGACCAGAACATCAAACCCATCTACTTAGACATTGAACCAGGTGGTACGGCCACGTACGATGTGGTCTTCTATCCGGCCCAAAAAGGAACACTCTATTTCGACGTCGCCTCGTCCAAAAACGACTATAGATACTGGGCTAAAGACGACTGGATCGACTCGTACGAAATGGAGATTGGTCCTGAGCCGGAACCTACCCTGGAGGTGGACATCAAGGTGGATGACCTCGTCGAAAACGAATTGGGCAAAGAGAAAGTCAAATACGAAATCTCTATTAAGAACGTTGGACAAACCCCATTCAACAGAGAAGGGTCTGTCAGAATCCACAAGGAAGGCCATGGTAACAAGTCATCCAAGAATGATGTCATTGTAAATAATAGCATCCTCTGCCAGCTTAACCCCACGGATAGCGACAGCAGGGAATTCATCTATGACGAACTGGAAGACGGCAAGTCGTATTACATATCTTATTATTATTGGTGGTATGACGGTTGGCGGCAGGCAGCCAAGAGTCCGGTATTCACTGTCAACAAGTTCAAACCTGTCACCAAGTTTGACGTTGACAACATGACATTCCAAGGTTCCATGCTTACCTTCGAACCTGTCAGCACCGAGATGACCATCACCAACCGTGGCAACGTCAATGACGGCATCGTTTATGTGTTTGTCGACGACATCCTAAGCAGTATGGCACGCATTAACAGTCTTGAGTCCGGAAAGACGGCCAAGTACACAGCCAAGTTCACGCCACGAACAGCAGGGGTGAAGACAGTCAAGATCACGTCCGACGCTGAAGGCAGAACAGTATTGGCAACCCAGGACATAACCATCGGCGAGAAGAATTCCGAAGCACATCTGACCGGCGAGGCCAGCTATGAGAATGTGGATATGAGCACGCAAATTGTCTCTGACACCCGACTAAATCTGCTGATAGACGTGGCAAATACAGATGCCATAGACTACACAGGAGAGTTGAAGGTGGTTGCGACAACCGACGGAGAGGCAGAACGTACCTACGAAAAACCGCTGACACTGGAGGCGGGAAAGAACCGTGCCATATCGTTCATCATAGGCGACCTGACCTATCAGGTGCCCTATACCATTACGGTTTACTACACCTCATTGGGACACGACAAGGAATTGACAGATCCTGTCACACTGACACTTAACGGTGTAGCCAGTGCCATGGAAGGAAGACAGGTGGACACCAACGGACAAGTAGAGATATACAACACCTCCGGTCTCTTCATCGGAAAAATTCCACAGGATGAGGTGCGCGAGAAACTGGCCACCCTTCCTAAGGGAATATACATCGTTGGGGGAAAGAAAATTGTTAAGAAATAGATACATCTATGAACAGCTATATAAAGACAAAGACGACACTTCTATTGGCGCTCCTCCTGTTTGGTTTGGCGACAGCTTTCGCTGAAGAACAGGAGGATCCTGAGGAGACACGTCTGCGGGAGGAGATGTATAAATACTTCGACACCTCAGACAGGCTGGCCTTCGAGGACGCCGTCCACCAACTGCGAAGCTATTACAAGACGATGGGCAAGTGGCACGAGATGTACACGGCCTGGGAAAACGAGATTGTCTACGACATCAACAACGACCATTTCTATTCGGCCCTGAAGAAGACGGAGGCTATGAACGACTTCATTATGAGCAACAACCATATGGACGAGTTCTACCGGATGGACTATCTGATGGGGATGTTCTACGGCACCCGGAACAACATAGCGATGTGTAAGAAATACCTCGACCAGGCGCTGGAGAAACTAAAGGGCAGGAAAGAATACCGGGCGGAGGCCAGCAACATCTATATGCTGCTGGCGAACATCCTCGCCTTCGACAACCCCGACTCGGCCACCATCAGCATTGACAAGTGCATCGCGCTCTGCGAGGACAACCGCGACCTGAGTGCCGCCCTGCAGATGAAGTGCATCATTGAGTTCGGCAAGAAAGACAGGACGGGCTTCATAAAGGCCTACAACAAGAACAGCCAGATTAAACTCTCCGACCCAAAGGAATACAACCCGTCTTACGAAGACTATGTAGAACAGGGTATGGCCAGCTTCGAAGGACGCTTTGACGATGCGCTGGAGATCAACGGCAAAATGAACAACCGTCTAGACCAACTACTCTTCCTCACGAAGATCTATGATATGAAGGGCGACAGGGCTGCTGAGGCAGAGGCGCTGAAAACGCTGCTCAAGGCCCGGGAGAAATGGTACAGCGAAATCTCGTCGATGGAAATCAACGACATCAGCAACGATATCAACCTCGAACAGATGCGACGGGAGAAAGATAAGGCCTATGACTTGATGACCTACATCGCCCTGGGGGCCTGCGTGCTCGGCGTGCTCTTCCTCTCTTACTTCATCTGGAGTCGCAGGAGGCATATGCGGGAGCTGATGGAACAGAACCACCAGCTCATCCTGGCACGCGACCACGCCCAGGAGGCAGACCGTATGAAGACGGCCTTCATCCAGAACGTGAGCCACCAAATACGCACACCGCTAAACGCCGTCTCGGGATTCTCCACCATCCTCGCCAACCAAATTGACGAACTGGCTGACGACGAGCGACAGGATCTGGCCAGACGCATCGAGCACAGCGCTACAATCATCACCAACAGCCTGAACCACCTGATCACGCTCTCTGATGTGGACAGCATCAATATGAACAACAATAGCGAGCCCATAAACTGCCACGATTTCTGCCGGGAGATCGTGAAGGAGTTCAAGCCGATGAAGCAAACCTTAGGCTTCAGCTATTCTTCCAGCATTGGCCAAGATGTCACCGTGAAGAGCAACAGGAGTCTGCTTAAGAGCGTCATTTTGGAGATTCTGATGAATGCCGACAAGTTTACGGATGAAGGAGGCATCACCCTCAGCAGCGATATGAAAGACGGTATGTGGCTGCTGTCTGTGACGGACACCGGCACAGGCATACCTGAGGGCGACGAGGAGAGAATCTTCGGACATTTCACGAAGATCGACGATTTCAGCGAAGGACTGGGACTGGGCCTGACATTCTGTAAGAACATCGCCCTCAGACTGGGAGGCGATATCGTGCTTGACAAGGACTACCACGACGGCGCCCGCTTCATTGTCAAGATACCTGCCTGAGGTATTCCTGATTCAACGAGCATCGATACCCCACATCATCTTTTCACGCAGGGTGTTGAAGTAACTCAAACGGGAACGTTTCACCACCTTGACATCGTAGGGCGCACGGCGCAACGTGAGCTTCGTACCCTCCTTGCACTTTTCTGAACGGCCGTCGATGGCGACGAGGAAATTATGTGAACGACTCTCGACGGTCAACGTAATCTCTGAGGAGTCGGAAAGGACTATGGGACGGATATTCATCGAGTGAGGAGCCACTGCCGTCATCGAAAACACCTTCGTGCCCGGTACGATGATCGGACCGCCGTTAGAAAGGGAGTAGGCTGTTGAGCCAGTAGGTGTGGAGACGACAAGACCGTCGGCCTGATAGGTGGTGAGATATTCACCATTGATGTTGGCACGGATGGAGATCATCGAGGCTGTGTCGCGCTTCAAGATGGCGACATCGTTGAGGGCGCAGGGATACCCCTCTAAGGGTTCGCCGTCGGTCTCCACCTTGATGAGGGCACGGTTCTCGATGGCAAAGTCATCAGCATAGAGGGCCTTCACACACTGTTCTATCTCACTGGGACTAACATCGGCAAGGAATCCCAGACGACCCATATTCACACCGAGGATAGGAATCATCTTCTCCCTCACCCTACTGGCAGCTTTGAGGAAGGTGCCGTCGCCACCCATCGAGATAACAAAGTCGGCCTGGAAGTCGTTGCCTTCGAAGATACCGTTGGCCTCAACGCCGATACGCTGGTCGAGGGTGAGGAAATCGTAATACTCCTTGTCTACGTAGATTTCTGCGTCGTGCTCGGAAAGGCAGGCAAGCACCTTCTGAATTGATGCCGACTTCTTGGTCTGATAGATGTTACCGAAAAGGGCGAATTTAAGTCTATGCTGTTCCATATTGTACGTCTTTTGGGTGCAAAGATACGATAAACTTTAAACATTGAACTTTGAACTTTGAACTTTTTGATTAGACTGACCGTTAAAAAATCCTAAGAAGTAATCATAAAGTTCAAAGTTAAAACCTCAAAGTTCAAAGAAAAAACTATCTTTGCGGTCAGAAAACCAATCAAATAA
>JAFRQC010000088.1 GCA_017428805.1 Prevotella sp.
CTATTCTGACAGGCTCCGCACCCTAACGAAGGTTAAATACGTTAAATTACAGCCTCTCAGACCTCACCAATGAATGTCAAAAGCACTTTTCTACCGTTTTAAATGCAAGTTGTTGATTATCAACATTTAAAATATTCTATGGTTGTGAAGGACTGACATCTGTTAAAATCGGTGAAATCGGCGCAGATCTGGTGAACATCGGAAAGAATGCATTCTATGGCTGCGTAAACGTGACTGAAATACACTGTTATTCAGACCCTGCAAAACTGACATGGGATGATGACGGGTGTGATGATTTCAAGGCAGACGGCTCGACAGTGTGTTACGTAAAGGATCCTAAGACATGGAAGGCCAAGTTTAATGGCGTCGTCAACGTTGCTTTCAAAATGGGGTTTGAAGGGTTATTCACGAAGGATGGTCTGTTATATTCCCTTACCAACGAAAAACAAAACTTAGTAGAATTGGTGTCCTTCGCAGATCCAAACAGTCCTCCCAGTGAGATCCTCGTTCCCGCCACTGTTGAGTATGAGGGAGAAGAGTATTCTGTGACATCCATCGGGACAGTTGCTTTCTATGAATGCAAAACCTTGACAACTGTCGGCTTTGCAGAAAACTCGAAGGTGATACAGATAGAAACAGCAGCCTTCTATGCTTGCGAGAACCTGTCATCGATTAAATTCCCTGCCAGTCTGAAAATCATTCAAGATGGGGCCTTCGCTGAATGTCCGAAACTGGAAAGCATCGACCTCCCTGACGGTTTTGTAGGTTTTGACGAGTACGCCTTCATGAACTCTGGCCTGAAATCGGTCAACCTGCCAACCAGCGTTGAGGCCATCGGCGAGATGGTCTTCATGGGTTGCTCCAGTCTGAAATCGATAAACCTCCCTGCCAACCTGACAATCATTGGCGCAGGTGCATTCTATGAGTGTACAGGTCTGTCATCTATTAGCTTTCCTGATAAATTGGCATACATCCAAAGTGCTGCATTTGCAGATTGCACAGGCCTGACAAGTATTAGCATCCCAGCCAGTGTACAGGTTATTAAAAATGATGTCTTTTTAGGTCGCACCAATATAACAGACGTGTACTGCTATGCCGACCCTGCTAAATTAGAATGGACTGATGGTGATTGTAATGACTTCAAGGCTGACAAGGCAACGGTATGCCATGTGGATAAAGATAAACTCGCAGATTTTAAAGCAAAATGGAGTACAGGAAACTCCTCAACTGATATCAACGTCACGTTTGAAAGAATCTACCAAAAGAATGACCTGTCATTCGAGAAAGATGTAGTGGATACATATTATGGTACGACTGATTTTGAACCTGCGCTGACGAATCCCCACAGCTTGACGGTAACCTACTCAAGCAGCGACGAGAAGGTTGCTACCGTGAATGCCGAGACGGGAAAGGTGAATATACAGAAAGTCGGGCAGGCTGTCATCACGGCCACATTCGCTGACAAAAACACTGATTACAAGCCAGGTACAGTGTCTTATACGCTCAATGTCAAAGCAAAGACCGTCAAAAATCCGCCCGTCGCTCTGGAGAAGACCTATTATTTCTACGACGGCACGGCCAAGACGCCAGCGGTGTCGGTGTTGGACGGCCAGACGGTGATACCGGCCTCAGAGTACACCGTCGGCTATAGCAACAATACGAATGTGGGTACGGCCACCGTGACCATCACCGACAAGGACGGCGGCAACTATACCGTCAGCGGCTCGGCCACGTTTGAGATCGGCCTCAAGGGCGACGCCAACGGCGACAACAAGGTGGACGCTGCCGACATCGTGGAGATGGTCAATGAGATGAAGGGTCAGCCTTCTGCGAAGTTCAAGAAGAATAACGCCGACATCGACGGCAACGGCCAGATCACCGATGCCGACATCAACGAAGTCGCCAAGATTATCCTGGCCAAGAAATAGTACATCGGGGTCAGGTTCGATTGTGCTTGATCCCATCCTGAACCTGTGAGATTCAGGTGGCTATGAAATGGGAGTCGCACGTGCGGCTCCTATTTCATCGTGCCTTTCCCCTCCTGAGTAGGAGGGGCCAGGGGTGGTCTGATCCGTCTTATGACAACGCTTCGTATGGTAGTCCGAACACGTCGGCAACGGCTTTATACACTACCTTTCCTTCCACGATGTTCAGTCCCTTTGCCAAGGCAGGATCATCCTTGCATGCCTGTTGCCAGCCTTTGTCGGCCAGAGCGACAGCATAGCGCAGGGTGGCATTGGTGAGGGCGAGGGTAGAGGTGTTGGGTACGGCACCGGGGATGTTCGCCACACAGTAGTGTACGATGCCATCCTCGATGTACACAGGCTCACTGTGGGTCGTGGGGCGTGAGGTCTCGAAGCATCCGCCCTGGTCGATAGCCACATCGACGAGCACCGTTCCTGGCTCCATCAGCTTGAGCATCTCTTTTGTAATAAGGTGTGGCGTCTTGTCGCCAGGCACCAGCACGCTGCCCACGATGATGTCCACCGTCGGCAGTTGCTTCCGGATGTTGTGCTCAGACGAGTAGAGAGTATGCACGTTTGGAGGAGTCTCGATGTCGAGTTGGCGCAAACGAGGCAGTGAGATGTCGGCAATCGTCACCTCGGCCCCTAATCCAGCCGCCATCCGTGCGGCAGCCTCACCCACGACTCCGCCGCCGAGTACCAGTACCTTTGCAGGACTTACACCAGGTACGCCGCTGATCAGCTTACCCTTGCCGCCTTTCGTCTTTTGCAGATAGTAGGCACCGTTGAGCGTTGCCATGCGTCCTGCCACCTCGCTCATGGGCTGCAGTAGCGGGAGTGAGCCGTTGGGCAGTTGCACCGTCTCATAGGCTAAGCAGACAGCACCACTCTTGAGCATCGCCTCTGTCAGTTCCTTCTCACAAGCAAAATGGAAATAGGTGAAAAGCAACTGACCCTTGCGCACCAGTTCATACTCAGGCTCGATGGGCTCCTTCACTTTCACGATCATGTCGCACTCACGGTACACGGCCTCGATCGTCGGCAGAATCCTTGCCCCGGCCTTCACATACTCGTCGTCGGAGAATCCGCTGCCCTCGCCGGCCGTGTGCTGTACGCTCACCTCATGGCCGCGACGTGTCAGTTCTGCCACTCCCGCAGGGGTCATTCCCACGCGGTTCTCATTGTTCTTGATCTCTTTTGGAATTCCTACTTTCATAATCATCAGGTATTTGTTAAACATTGCAATTCTGCTGCAAATATACGAAAATCTTTAATACGATGCAAGTTTTTTGTGACAAAGTTTTGGCGGTTTCTGGAAAAGGAAGTATCTTTGCCGTCAGATAGATGAAAAGGAAGTTGATCATAGCAATGCTGTCCGTGATGGTGACGGGGATGTCAGCACAGACGGAAGTGAACGACAGTGTCATGTCGGGCAGACAAACGGATGTGGATGAAGTGAATACGCCACTTGCTGACTCTTCGCTATACTTCAGAGAATCCTTCATGAAACCGATGATGCCACTGAAGTTGTCAGAAGATGTCATCAAACTGACAGACAACAGGGCACTTTATGACAGCCGGCGCGGCGATTGGCAGATCAATACCCTTAACAGCACGCGTCTTTTCAACCCTTGGCGAGGAGCGTTCGTTGGCGTTTCGGGCTGGGCTGACTCGATGCCGGGATTGCTCGATCGTGAGTCTGGCTCCCTGACGCTGTATCAGAATCTGGGCCGTTGGTCTTTCTCTGCCTCGGCATTGGCAGACAAATACCGCTATGTGGGGATGGGATATCTGGAAACGAGGTATGGCGTAGGCGGAACGGTCAGTTATCTGCTGAGCAATGCCGTTTCGCTGCATGCCTTCGGTTATTACTATGGCAAGCCGATAACAGCAGGACCAGCCGTGGCTCCCTATCTTTCAACAACCACTTACGGCGGTTATGCAGACATCAAGTTCAGTAAGTATTGGGGCACGGACTTGGGCGTGCAGCGCTACCTTAATCCGATGACGGGCAAGTGGGTGACCGATCCGATTGTCAGACCTTATTATAAGATCAACGGGAAGCAGAAGATCGGCATCGACATCGGACATCTCCTGAGAGGATTCATCTGGGGCAATCAGGATGATATGATGCCGAGAGGTCCTGTCAGGATGGTGCCTACCCCACAGCAACAAGGAAGGCGATGATATCCCCGTATTGATTATGCGTGGAGATCGAGGACGAAGCGGGTGCCTTTGGTGAACTTGGGATCGATGTCGAGGTCGCCGTTCATCTTCAGGGCCATCTGTTTGCAGATGGGGAGTCCGAGGCCGTCGCCAGTGGTGAGGTCGCGGATCTCAAGGAAAGGCTTGAAGATGTCTTCACGCTTCTCTTCGGGGATGCCGGAGCCAGTATCAGATACGAGGAACTGATAGGAATGGGGACCACGCTTCTTGAACTCGAGGGAGATGGTTCCTTCTGCAGGCGTGTACAGAGCCGCATTGTTGAGCAGGTGGAGCAGGATATGTGATACGTACTCCTTATTAATCTTGGCACTCATGTTTGAGGCATTGACCGTCAGATTGACCTCGCTCTTCACCTTGTCGCGGATCTGATCCATAAGGCTCTCGCAGAATGCCGGCACCGGGGTGTCTTCCAACTCAATCTCGCTACTGTCTCTGTTCTCCAGTTCAGACAGCGTCTGGATGTGGTTGGAGAATTCGAGCAGGGCCTTCACCTCAGGCTGCTTGCTGTCGAGCTTCTTGAAGGTAGGCTCCAGCTGGGCGGAGATGTTGCTGATGAACTTAGCCTTGAGGGCGTTGCTCTCATTGGCCAGACGGATGGTCTTCTTCTGCTTGCGGTCGAGCAGGATGAAGCGCATCAGTATGATGGCACCGATGACCAATGCTGCTGCCAGAGCTGCTGCGAGGATGCAGAGTCCGATGATGAAGACCCAGCGAGTGGACAGCGAACTGTCTTTGTCGGCGATGGTGGCTTCGTTGTCGGCAATCTGCTTCTTCAGGGCGTTGATCTCGTCGGCATGCTTCAAGGCATCGGTGGAGTCCTTCCAGGCGATGTAATTGCTGTAAGACTGTGCCACCATATTGGCATTGTTGCTCTTGCGGCCGTTGGCGATAAGTGTCTGATAGACCTCGTCTACCTTGTCATACTCCTTGCTGGCCGTCAGTTTATTGGCCATCTCCTTGAAGACGGCATTACCCTGAGCGTTCATACCGAAGGTGTAATAGTAGATGGCCTTGGTATAGAGCAGATCATTCTTCAGATTCTCGTCGCCGCTCTGAGTAGCCTGACTCTCCATAATGTTCAGCTGATCCTTGGCACTGTCGCTTTTCCTCAGCTTGATGTACATATTCAGACGCTCCTTGGTGACCATATAGTGCATAGCGGCCTTGTCTGCCTGACTGTCCTTCTGGCTGGAGTTGATGGCGTCATCAGCACGGTGGAGCAGGTCGAATGCCTCTTTGTAATAGTTTTCTCTAGAATAGTAGAGTGAGGCTGCCTTGGTGGCACACTCTACGCCCAACTTCATCTGACCACGGTTGTAGTAGTCGTTGAAGGCGTGAATGTAAAGAGACCTTGCTGTGGCTATGTGCTCTTTGGGATCTGCTGCCTCAGCACGCTTGTGGAGATCACTTTTTTCCTGTGCACTAACCAGCGTAGCGCACAGAAGAAGACTTGCAAATAAAAAGAATATCTTTCTGTTCATAGTCTGTTTCTAAAGGTAAATGTATTAAAATCTTTAATCCTTACGGTAGGATTGGCTTCGCCTATCCTTGAGCCTCTTGTCGGATTCGAACCAACGACCCCGAGATTACAAATCACGTGCTCTGGCCAACTGAGCTAAAGAGGCGGGTGGGCAGCTACCTGCATCGCGCCGCTACGACCTAATACCCTTGCTGCGTTCCCACCCTGGGGGATTCAAAGGGAGCTGGCCGTACAGGACTGCCCGTTTTTGCTTAGCGGCTGCAAAGGTACAACAAAAAAGTGAAAAGTGAAAAGTGAAAAGTGTAAA
>JAFRQC010000119.1 GCA_017428805.1 Prevotella sp.
CAGAATGTCAAACCCAAGGATGAGGCTGAACTACAGAAGACCTTGCCTTATCTCCGTTTGCAGATGAAGGCCCTGATAGCCCGTGACATCTGGGAAATGAGCGAATACTTCTCCATCTTCAACGAGAGCAGCGAGATTGTTAAGAAGGCCCTCGAAGTGATCACAGATAGAGAATACTCTCAGGCCCCATATTGAACAAGAGGTCGAGAATCGAAAGATTTGGCAGGAAGCCGTGCTTCTGCTGATACACTTGATAGTACGGCTTTGGTTCGAAATCGGGATCAGGCAGAGGGTTCTTGGGGCGGATCGCCGAGCGATAGTCTATTGCAGCAGAGTAATCATCTGTAAACTGTAAACTGTAAACTGTAAACTTTTCCGTTAGTCTTACTCGGGGCTGGATGTCGATTAATTCGCAGATTTTGGTTCTGATGGCTTCGTTGAAATCGATCAGATAGTCCCAGCGCTGTTCGAAGAACGGACGGATATCATCCTGATAATACTCGAAGAACGGACTCTCACCATAGGCACTCTGCAAGGCGTTCCAATGCAGATGGCGCCAGTTGCCGTGGTCGCTGATGCGTGTATCCTTGATAAGTGGTGAGCCTCCTCGCTCCGTCGGAACGGTGAGGGCTTGGATGCCCTGCGTGGTGGCGATGAGGCAGCGGTTACGGTAGGTCTGCTTCTGGAAACTCTCCCACTGTTCTATCTGAACATCTTCGGCCCGATGCAGTTTCTGATACCACTGCACCGGGCCGAAATAGGTTGTACTAAGCAATACTGCCTCCATATTCTATTTGTTTACAGTTTACGGTTTACAGTTTACAGTTGATAACCGAGCAAGCCATTCTCAAGACTCTTCATATCTATAGAAGTAATCATCTGTAAACCGTAAACTGTAAACCGTAAACTATTTGATATTGTCTACAATCCGTCCCAGTCGGCTCCAACGGATGCCACCTATGCCGCTGTGGTCAGGATCACTCGACCACCAGATGAAGATGGGCTTGCCGACGATGTGGTCTTCAGGCACGAAGCCCCAGTAGCGGGAGTCGGCAGAGTTGTGACGGTTGTCGCCCTGCATCCAGTAGTAGTCCATCTTAAAGGTATACTCGCGGGCTTCCTGGTCGTTGATGAAGATCTTGCCGTCGCGGATTTCGAGTTTGTTGCCCTCATACACCTTGATGGGACGCTCATAAACGGCGATGTTATCAAGTGTCAGGCGGATCTTCTCTCCCTTTTTCGGAATCCACACGGGACCGTAATTGTCTCGTGTCCAGTGCTTGTTGCCGTTCAGCGGATAGATCTCCAGATCGTTGGCATCGGTATTCAGCGTGACGCTCTCCACGATGTCCTTCCTGGCCTGCAACGATGTGACGGCGTGTTTCGTCAACGGCAAATAGCCCAACGTGTTCAGGCTCGTCAGGTCTTCCATCGAGATGCCGAGGTCATCCATCACTTCTTCGGGAATGGCCTGCTTCAGTTTCACACGATAGGTGTACTGCACATTCTCAGGTTCCTTATTGGCCTTGCCGTCGAGATAGACGATGTGGTTGCGGATTTCAAGTGTCTGTCCGGGCAGTCCTACGCAGCGTTTCACGTAGTTCTCACGACGGTCCGTCGGACGGGTGATGATCTCTCCATACTCCGCCTGGTTCCGCCATAGTTCGTTGCGCCCGGCTGCATAGATGGCATCGAAATACTGTATCCGCTGCTCTGCCGACAACGAGTCAGGATTAGGACGGTTCGGATAAATCTGGTAACCGATGCTGTAACACATCTGATAGTAGTCATACGACTGATACTGGGGTGCAGAACAGAGCGTGTCGCCAGCGGGGAAGTTGAACACCACGATATCATTCAGCTGCACGTCGCCCAGTCCCTTCACACGGCGGTAGTCCCAGTGGGGCCATTCAATATAGCTCTTGCACTCTACGACAGGCAGCGTATGCTGTGTCAGCGGCATTGTCAACGGCGTCTGTGGGATACGGGGGCCGTAGCTCACTTTCGACACGAACAGATAATCGCCCGTCAGCAACGACTTCTCTAACGAACTCGATGGAATCACGTAGTTCTGGAAGAAGAACTGGTTGATGAAATAAACAGCCACGAGGGCAAACACCAAAGCATCGATCCACGACATGACGAACTTCACGGGTCTTTCCGCTTCCTTCCACCACTGCCACTTGATCTTCTTGGTGATATAGACATCAAAGATAAACGGTATCACCAACAGTCCCCACCACGACTTCACCCAGTAGAGGAACAACAGATACAATATCAGCACGACGATGAACTTCGCCCACTGTACCTTAGGATTAAATTCTTTCTTCTTTTCCATCTTCTAAAACTTAAACATATCTGATATAGTCAGCAAACCCTGATGCTCCTTGGTGTACTCCGCAGCCAAGACTGCTCCGAGGGCAAAGCCCTTACGGCTATGGGCATCGTGGGTAATGGTGATCAAATCGGCATCTGAGTCATAGCGGATGGTGTGGATGCCTGGCACTTCACCACGACGGATATGATCCACTCGAAGGTACTTCTTGTCTGTGGTATCTTCTTTCCACGCCTCCTTACGGTCGATGTTCTCTACTATTTCCTCTGCCAGCGTGATAGCCGTACCGCTGGGATGATCGAGCTTGTGTACGTGGTGCGTCTCCTCTATCTCCACATCATACTGGGGGAATTGGTTCATAATCTTGGCCAGATAACGGTTCACGGCCGAGAAGATGGCCACGCCGATGGAGAAGTTCGAAGCCCAGAAGAGGGTCTTGCCATTTGCACAAGCCTCGCGCACCTCGTCACCGTGCTCCTTCATCCAGCCAGTAGAACCTGAGACAACCTTCACGCCCTTGGCCCAAGCCTTCAGGTAATTGCCGTAGGCGGCTTGCGGAGCCGTAAACTCAATGGCTACATCAGCCGATGCAAAGGCCTCGGAATCGAAGTCCTGCTGGTTGTCGATGTCGATAATACTCACTATTTCATGACCACGGTCCAGTGCGATTTGTTCAATCATCTTACCCATCTTGCCGTAGCCGATTAATGCTATTTTCATACCCTTTATTGATTAGTCGCTGCAAAATTACTCATTATTTTTATATAATGTGCATTCTGTATTAATAATTTTGCATTATTACGATTATTTCACAGCAGCAAATGGTATATTCCTCCCGCCAACGGCTTCACTACGCCTTTCATCTCCAGTTGGAAGAGCAGAGCCGTGAGACGGCCGATGGGGATGCCAGTCTTCACGGTGATGATGTTGAGTTGGAGGTCGTTGGTTTGTTGTAGTAGACTGACTACCTGATCCTCTTCTGGCGAGAGGTCTGGAAAGAGATTTCGCTCGATTCCATCGGCAAAAGCCTGCTGTCGACGGGTCTCATCCAACCATCCCATCGCCTTCACGAAGTCCTCAGCATTGGAAATCAGACCTGCCCCATTGTCACGGATCAGGTTATTGCAGCCCTCGGAATACGGCTGTCCCACATTACCAGGAAAAGCAAAGACTGCACGGGCATAACTTTGGGCAATCTCAGCGGTGATCAACCCTCCTCCTCTAGCACCGCTTTCAATCAAAATGGTCGCGTCTGCGATACCTGCCACAATACGGTTGCGACGCACGAAGTTAGGCTTGTCGGCATTCGTCTGGGTCATAAATTCCGTAAGTAGTCCACCGTGGTTCAGCATTTGTGCAGCCGTATCACGGTGGCGATAGGGATAGATTTGATCCAGTCCATGCGCCAGCACACCCACCGTCGGATAACCATTCTCCAAAGCCTGCCTGTGAGCACAGATGTCAACGCCATACGCCAATCCACTGACTATCAGCACCTCAGGGCAATATTGCCGTAGGTCTCTGACGAAGCGGCGGATCAGGTCTTCACCATAGGTTGTCATCCTTCGTGTGCCTATGATGCTGATGATCCGTGTCTGGTTCAGGTCTGCGTTTCCTGTATAATAGATGATAATAGGTGCATCGGGGCACTCTGTGAGCCGTTGGGGATAGTCATCACTGGTCAGCGTCAAAGCCCGAATGCGATGTTCTTCCATAAAGCGGATTTCAGCCTCAGCCCGTCTCATCGGCTCGTTCCAGTCCTTGAGTGCCTCCACCAGTCGCGGCGAGGCATCCTTAATAATATCTCCAATCTCATTCCGATGTTCAAACAACAACTGTGCACTACCCACAGCCTTATACAGTTCCAGCGCCTGCTGGTAATTGAAATTCGTCAGGCGCGTCAGCGCCATCGTGTAAAATATCTCCTGGTCCATTTTTTAGTTTACAGTTTACGGTTTACAGTTTACAGATGATTACCTTGTATGCGAGACTTAAGCGTTGATTGCATCGAAGATAGCATCTTATAAATCATCACTATCTTTTCTCCTGATTGTTGTAATTGATCCTGATTAATGTAGCCCAAATCAAATGATATTTCCAATTGACACATTATTTCCATCAGAGAACCATAAGCAATTTCAAGAAAATGGAATTGTTCTTTCGGCGAAACCTTAGAAGTTCCTTCTGCAATATTTGAAGGAACTGATATTACAGCCCTTCGCATCTGGTCTCCTAATGCATAAACCTCAGCATTGGGGAACGATTCAACGATTGAATAAACGTCTTTCACCAACTGTTTCGACAGTTGATAAACATTCAACTTTCTATATGAGAAATCAAATTCTATCATAATTTTAACTTTATATCTTCTTACTATTCGTTTCCGATCTCCAGTGTAATCATCTGTAAACTGTAAACCGTAAACTGTAAACAAACCTCTACTTTCGTTTAAGATACTCGTATCCGAAGCGGCAACGAAGGCAGTCCTTTTTGTCGCAGTATTCCTTCTTGAGTTGGATGAGGGCCTGGGAGTCTCCTGCCGTCTGGACGGGAAGACCCACCTGTTGCCACATACGGATGATGTAATTGTTCTCTGCCTTCAGTTGTTCCAGGAAATCGAAGGCACGGTCGCAAAGCACTTCCTTCGAACGGTGACGCCCGTAGGCAAACAGCATCGGGATGGCTGTATTGATCATCAACAGATTCAATGAACCGTAGGTCAGATGCTTCTCCGTCTTCGAACTGGTGGAGCCGAAGGTGTAGTGCGTTTCCCAATAAGGAGTTACGTGGGATGAGAAGAGCGTCTTCAACTGTTCGATGGTCTCACATTCCACCAATTGGCTCAGCCCGGCCTTTTGCTGATAGTAGAGGTTGGCCAGTTGTGAGATGCGGATATGGGGGAAGTTCTGAGGGCGCAGCCTGAGGAACCGCCAGAGATGGAAATCTATCGGTTTCATCGAGAACTTGTGGGCCAGATAAAGGTATTCGTTGCGCAACTTGGCGAAGTAACCCTCGTTGAGCGCATCCTTCTGATAATACTCCGGCACCGCCTCGAGTTCAAGTAGTCCTGCCTGTCCCATAAAGATAGCCTCAATCTGGAAGAGGTCGTCACGATGGTGGTTCACGGCATCAAGGGGAATACTCTGCGCCCACTGTTCAAAAACCTCGCCATTGATGCCGAAGCCATAGTTGCGGGCCAGCGTCATGAAGTAAGCTCCCTCCCACGAGCCGCCACACAACTCTGCCCGTCGCTTGATAGCCTCCGTCTTCTGCTCCAGCCGCTCCGTCTGGAGAGCCGCCATCCACGAGTGTACCAGCAGTCGCGTCAAGTCGGGAATCACCTTATAACACGGCGGATAGCTGTCCGTCTTCAACAGTTCCTCATAGTGCTCCCTCACGTTCTCTGGCACGTCGAGCTGCATCTGCCTGACGAACTCCCCATTGGTGTTCATCACCTCCGCATCGAGCACACCAGCCACGTGCAGAATCACGTTGTCGTAGTTCTTGTCCTTGTCGTGACCATGCAGATACCAGTCGCTCGACTTGTCGTGGATCTCCACATTGCCCACCCACAACGTCCGTCCGATTCTCACTTTTGCATTAAAGAAGTCCGGGCCTGCGTTTCTATTGTGCAGCCCAGAATCGATCACCTCGACAGTCTGTCCGTCGCTTGTCTGTAGCTCCCTCAACGGGAACAGCTTGTGCTTCCACACATAATGCAATAATTGTTCCATAGTGGCAATTTAAGTTGTTAACTCGCTGCAAAATTAATGGTTTTTCCTGAAATGACCAAATCTTTAGGTAAAAAAATGTAAATGTAATCATAAAGTTCAAAGTTCAAAGTTCAAAGTTCGAAGTTTTTATTACCTTTGTGCTCAGAAATGAAGATAGGTAACATTGATTTCGGTGAGCGTCCTGTGTTCCTCGCACCGATGGAGGACGTGACGGACATCGGCTTCCGGATGCTATGCAAGCGGTTCGGAGCGGCGATGGTCTATACCGAGTTTGTATCGGCTGAGGCGCTGATCCGTGATGTGAAATCGACCATCTCGAAACTGACCATCAGCGACGAGGAGCGCCCCGTGGGCATCCAGATCTACGGTCGCGACGTGGAGGCGATGGTGGAGGCAGCGAAGATTGTGGAGCAGGCGGGGCCAGACCTCATCGACCTGAACTTCGGCTGTCCGGTGAAGAAGGTGGCTGGCAAGGGTGCCGGCGCCGGCATGCTGCAGAACATCCCCAAGATGCTGGAGATCACGCAGAAGGTGGTGGACGCCGTGAAGCTGCCCGTGACCGTGAAGACCCGCCTAGGCTGGAACCACGAGCAACTCATCATCACCTCCTTGGCCGAACAATTGCAGGACTGTGGCATCCAGGGGCTGACCATTCACGGACGGACCCGCTCGCAGATGTACACAGGCAATGCTGACTGGACACTCATCGGCGAGGTGAAGCGTAACCCTCGCGTACATATTCCTATTATAGGTAATGGTGACATTCACTCCCTCGACGAGGCTGATGTGGCCTTCGATACATACGGCGTCGATGCAGTGATGATAGGCCGGGCCACCTTCGGCTGTCCTTGGATATTCAGTCGCGAGAACCTCGACTTCAACGAGAAACTCGACATCCTTGAGGAACTGTTGCGCATCAACGTGGAGCGTATCGACGAGAAGCGTGGCATCCTGCACACCCGCCGTCACCTCGCAGCCACACCCATCTTCAAGGGCATCCCCAACTTCCGCCAGACGCGCATCGCCATGCTCCGTGCCGAAACGATGCCCGACCTCCTCGCCATTCTTGAAGATGTTAGGAAAGATTTTTCCATTCACTAAACAAATACGATTATGAAAGAACTAAAAGGTACCAAAACAGAGAAGAACCTGCAGGAAGCCTTTGCCGGCGAGTCGCAGGCCAGAAACAAGTACTCCTACTGGGCATCGAAGGCCAAGAAGGACGGTTATGTACAGATTGCCGCCATCTTTGAGGAGACGGCAAACAACGAGAAGGAGCACGCCAAGATGTGGTTCAAGCTCTTAGAGGGCGGTGCCATCAAGTCTACTCCTGAGAACCTCGAGGCTGCAGCCAACGGTGAGAACTTTGAGTGGACGGACATGTATGCCCGCATGGCTCAGGAGGCCCGTGAGGAGGGTTTCGACGAGATTGCCGAGAAGTTCGAGGCTGTGGGCCAGATTGAGAAGGAGCACGAGGCCCGCTATCGCAAGCTGTTGGATAACATCGAGAAGGAACGCGTGTTCTCGAAAGACAACGACGTGATCTGGCAGTGCTCGAACTGCGGACATATCGTCATCGGCAAGAAGGCTCCCGAGGAGTGCCCCGTCTGCAACCATCCGCAGTCCTACTTCCAGGTGAAAGCCGAGAACTACTGATTATTTCTATTCCAGAATTATCACCTCTTACCCAGGCGCAGACCGAAGAACGTTCGGATGCGCCATTTATTGTTTTGTACAGTAAGATTTTCCTTGTCACCGATGTTTGTGAAGTTGAACACCATCGATAAGCCGAGGAACTTGTTGCCCCATTGGCGAATGACGGCTCCGCGACCTGTGATGATGACCTCTGGGAAGTGGTAGTGAAGTGGTATGCGGTCGTCGCCGAAAGTCATTGACGTGTTGCTGTAGACGATGAACGTGGGTAGGCCGGAGATATGCAGCAGCCAGCCCTGACCTGGCACGTAATTATAGCCATAGCCTGCTCCGAGTCCGATGTTCGTCATCTTCAACTTCATCTCCTGATTCCAGTCGAGGGTGGCATGCTGTCCCATCCCTGATGCTGCCAGGAGGAAACTGCCTGCGGAGCGGCGCTGGATATAGCTCTGCGAGAAGGCGGCGGGATAGGAGAACCGGTGGCTGTTGAAGACATAGAAGGCATTCAAGTTGAGCGTCTTCACTTTCAGCATACCGTCAGGCAGTTCGATGCGTTCCATGCCCTCATGGTCGTGCCAGCCAGTGAAGTTCTGAGCATCCTGATAGATGATGTCGAAACCGAAACGACGCCCATAGCTGTTGAAGTTCAGTTCATAGTCGCGGTATTTGCCCATCAGCTTGGCTGGATTGAGTGATACACTGAGCGAGAATCCCAGATAGCTCACACCCAGACTGAGCGTAGCTTTCCTGTTGGCTACCATCTCAGACTTGAAATGCCGGCCGTTCTCGAAGCCCTCGGCCCCAATCTTCGCCCCTGACACGTTCAGCCTCGCCGTGACGGTCCACTTCGTCTGTGGCCTCGTGATATATGCGGTGTCGATGTTGCCCAGGCGGTAATATCTGGCTGCCAGAATGCTGTCAGCACGATGAAGGAGGCTCTGCGCTGACGATGGCAGAACCAAGCTGCTCATTGCCGCAAGCAACAACATGGACATCAACCGTTTCATTTATCTTCTTTTATAATAATGCGTATCCGAAAACGTTGTCTGCTTTCGGACATATATTTAACTGATTTATGAAGAGTTGTATGGGCAAGCTTTATTTGGAATTGGATTACGCAAATAACTCCCCCCTGTGCATTGCTGAACGCGACACGAAGGACTTCCCGCAATCCTTGCAACAGAATTTCTGGATACCATCCTTGCGTCTTCCGTTTCGCACCACCTTCTCACTTCCGCACATGGGACATACCCTGCCGTTACTGAAGCGCTGTTCTTCAATATAGACATCGATACTATCCTCTGGTCTTTGGAGGCTTGCGAGTCTGCTTACAAATTCATTATACTCTGATGTGGTGAGCATCTTTATTGCTTCTATAAGCTGGTTTACCGATAGTTTGCTGTCGTCCATATACTCTTGCGTTGCGTCT
Source organism: Prevotella sp. (assembly GCA_017428805.1). The sequence continues at coordinate 9,152 of JAFRQC010000119.1, forward strand.
TGAGCTGCAAAGGTACGGCTTTCATACGACAATCAGTTAAAAAGGGACCAAAAATCAGTCATATACTACAACACAGCCTTTCCGTTTGGTTGATTTCCATCTGCCTGACCTGCATCATCGCCCACGACAATGCCAAGCTGCATACCATCCAAAAGAAGTATGTGCTGCTGCGCGAATTTGCAAGGCAAAACAAGGAATGGGCTGACAAGGCAGACCTTATCGAATACCTTTATACCGACGAAGCGGAGCATCAGGAAGAGATACAGAGGCTTTGGGAGAACAGACACAAGCGATTGGAACGCAGAGAAACGAAATCTATAGGTCACCCTTAGATTATATCAAACCATTTCGTTAAGCTGCATTCGTAATTTACAAAAAATTCCCCGCTGCCGCGAAGCAAACGGGGAGGCACGCTCATAGGAACAGGCGTGATTTGTTCTTTCTTTATGAGTCCGTTTATTTTACTTCTTCTTGATCGTAAACTCCACCTTTTGTATTCCGCGCTTATAAACATTGCAGAGGATGAGGGCGTAGTGCAGCGTTTCGCCTTGCTTCATCGATTGCTGGACGTGGGCCATCTCGCTTTCTGTAAGTATGTTCTTGAAGAGGATTGCAGAACGATTGCTCGGCACAAGGCGTATCTCATCGGTAAGCGGTGAAAGGACGTAGGCGTAGGTTGCTTGATAACGGGCACCCGCCTGCCATAGCGGATGGCTCTTGTCGAGAATGTTCTCCAGATAGATTCGCGCATCCTTGTCAAATTCGGGTGTCGGCGTGCCGTCGGCGTATGTCACCTTGCCATCGGCATCTACCAGATATTCACCACCTTTGGCTATGGCATACTTCTCTACCGGGCACTGCTGCTCATACTCGATGTCGGCTTCCGTCTTTACCTCCTTCTCCACAGGCTCTGCAACGTTTTCCACTTTCTTGTCGGCGAGGATGCGCACCAGTTCGTAGGTACGGTTGCTGGCATCCTGTGGTGGATTGGCCAAAATAGTCCGCTTCACGCGCAGCACGTATTCGTGACCTCTTTCGTAAGTGAAACCTTTGACAGCACTGAAATACAGGTTCTGCCATTGTCCCGGTTCGTCTTCCGTCATCACTTGCATACACTCAATGGGATGCTCTCCCATACTGTCGAAGAGGTTATACATAACGCCCGGTTCAGCGGAAACATTCATGATAATTTCCTTGGTTATGTCTTTGTCATCATCGTCGCTGCTGCAAGAGACGAGGGAGAAAGCAGCAAGTGTCGCTAAGGCGAGTCTCCAGATTTTCATTGTTTTCATTTCTGTTATAATTTTGATGTTAATGTTCTACTTGATTAAACGTCGAAAAATGGAAATCTTGCACCGTCGGGCGTTAAACTTTCCTAATCGGACAAAGAAATGGCGTGAAACTGATTCCGCATCGGTTTCTGAGGCATCGCCAAACGCCTTACGCCCAGATACAAGTATCAGCTCACGCCATCTTGCGTGAGCATCAACTTCTATCATCC
>JAFRQC010000089.1 GCA_017428805.1 Prevotella sp.
AATCTGTCATGACAAAAACTGTATGATATAGGTATCACAGATAGGTACAATAAAACAATAGCAACTACAACATATGAAGTTATAGTTGCTATTGTTATAATATATAGGTATTACTACATGTAGTTTATCGAATGCTTACTCTGGAAATCGGCGAGGGATATAAAAAAATAAATCCCCTTGCCATGCAAGGGGATTTACGTTAACTTAAAATCCCCCTTACGAGGGGATTGTTTTATTTGTGATCGACGGCGGACTGCTCGATGGGGAGGCAGCGTTTGTAGTTCTCGATGTACTTCTCGAAGCCGGCGACGTCCTCGGGAGTAGGGGCGATGGATACACCAGTGTTGCCTGCGAAGACAACCTTCTCGAGGTAGTCGGCGAGAGAAAGTTTGTCGGGATTATTGACTGCATAGCCTGCGAGCAGGGCGATACCCCAGGCACCACCTTCGCCAGCGGTCTCCATGACAGAGATGGGGCTGTTGAGGGCAGCAGCAAGCATGCGCTGACCTACACCAGGCGTCTTGAAGTAACCACCGTGACCGGTGATGCGATCCACGCGGATCATCTCTTCCTTGAACAGGATATCGTTACCGATCTTCAGCACACCGATGGCACCATAGAGGTGGGCACGCATGAAGTTGGCAAGGTTGAACTTGTCGTTGGCAGAACGCACGAACATGGGGCGACCTTCCTGCAATCCGGTGACAGGCTCACCTGACACGTAGTTGTAAGCCATCAAGCCACCACAGTCGGTATCACCCTCCAAAGCCTTGTTGAAGAGCTTGCCGTAGAGTTCGTTCATATCTACCTTGATACCAAGCAGTTGCTGGTATTCCTTAAAGAGTCCCACCCAAGCGTTGATGTCGCTGGTGCAGTTGTTACAGTGTACCATGGCAACGAGAGAACCATCAGGTGTGGTCACCATGTCAATCATCTCGTAAGGCTTCGACAGAGGCTTCTCCAGTACGATCATTGAGAACGAAGATGTGCCTGCGCTGACGTTACCTGTGCGCTGCTTGACAGCATTGGTAGCCACCATGCCCGTGCCTGCATCACCCTCAGGAGGACAGACGGGGATGCCTGCCTTCAGGTGGCCAGAGACATCGAGGCGTTTGGCGCCTTCTTGTGTCAGGAAACCTGCATTCTCTCCAGCGTTGAGAGACTTCGGCAGGATGTCGAGCAATTTCCATGACAAGCCTTTTGGCGCGATGAGCTCGTCAAATTTTTTCACCATCGTGGCATCGTAGGTCTTTGTGGCGGGATCAACAGGGATCATACCAGAAGCATCGCCTACGCCGAGGACGAACTTACCCGTGACTTGCCAATGTACATAACCGGCGAGGGTGGTGAGGTACTTGATGTCAGAGACGTGCTCCTCGTTGTCGAGGATAGCCTCGTAAAGATGGCTGATGGACCAACGGAGAGGGATATTGTAGTTGAAGAGTTTGGAGAGCTCTGCTGCAGCCTTACCTGTATTGGTGTTACGCCAGGTGCGGAAGGGCACGAGGATCTCCTGCTTCTCGTTGAAGGCCATGTAGCCGTGCATCATGGCAGAAAAGCCGATGGCGGCTAGAGCCTCAATCTCGCAGTCGTATTGTGCCTGAACGTCCTTGCGGAGTTCAGCGTAGCAGTCCTGGAGACCGTACCAGATGGCCTCAGTAGAGTAGGTCCATAGACCGTCTACCAACTGGTTCTCCCACTCGTGTGAGCCTTGTGCGATGGGCTTGTTGTCCTCGTCGATGAGGACGGCCTTGATTCTCGTGGAACCGAACTCGATTCCCAATATGGCTTTGCCTGCCAGAATTGTTTCTTTTGCGGTCATTGTTTATTCTGTTTTTAGGCACGGATAACGCGGCTTTTATTAAAAGACACAGCTAATCTTCACTTGGCATAGAACCGTGTTCGATATGAGGCCGTGTCATCCGTGCCAAATTATTATTAGCGGAGGGCTTTGTTCAACATGTAATACATCTCATTGTTCTGGAGTGTCTGCTTGAAGTCGGCGATGTTAGTGTCCTTGTTGATGCGGACGTACTCGATGCCGAGCATCTCAGCAAAGTCTGCCCAGTACTCCTCGTTAATGTCGTAAGAGAAGGCGCTGTGATGAGTACCACCAGCGAGAATCCAGGCGGCCGCACCGATTTCGAAGGTGGGCTGGGGGATCCAGAGAGCAGAGGCCACAGGGAGGTTGGGCATGGGTTTCGGCTCGATGCACTCCACCTCCTGAGAGATGAGACGGAAGCGGTTGCCGAGGTCGACGACAGTAGCCTTGATACCAGCACCGGTCTTTGAGGTGAATACCAGACGGGCGGTCTGCTGCTTGCGTATACCGATACCGAGGAAGTGCACCTCAAGCTTGGGCTTATCGGTGGCAATCAGCGGACAGACCTCGAGCATGTGGCTCTGCAGGCAAGATGAGCGTTCGCCGGCGAAGTTGAGCGTGTAGTCCTCGAGGAACGAACAGCCGATTGGCATGCCCTGCTGGATGACCCAGAGGGTGCGATACAGACAGGCCGTCTTCCAGTCACCCTCAGCACCGAAGCCGTAACCCTCTTCCATCAGACGCTGTGAAGCGAGACCAGGGATCTGGTCGAAACCACAGAAGTCGGGAGCGTCGATGTCGGCATCGCCGAGGTCGTCGAAGTTGGTGGTGAAGGCGGTAGCACCCTCGTCCTTCAGTACGCGGCGCAGGGCAATCTCTGCCTTGGCAGCGTTCTTCACCTTCTCCCAATAGACCTGCTCGCCGCTCTCGTCGATCTTGATGGTGTAGAGCTTCTTGTACTCTTCGACGAGGGCATCAGCCTCAGCGTCGGTGACCTTCTTGAAGTACTCCATCAGCGAAGAGACGGGGTAGTAGTCCACATGGTAACCCAGGCGTTGTTCGAACTCTACACGGTCGCCATCGGTCACTGCCACGTTGTTCATGTTCATACCGAACATCAAGCAGCGCACGTTGTGAGCATCAGCCACACCGGCAGCCACACGTGCCCAGACGGCAATCTGCTTCTGAGCCTTCTCATCCTTCCAGTAGCCGCAGACCACCTTACGGGCAATACGCATACGGGTGCAGATATGTCCGAATTCGATGTCGCCGTGAGCTGACTGGTTCAGGTTCATGAAGTCCATGTCAATTTCTCCCCAGGGGATCTCGGCGTTATACTGGGTGTGGAAGTGGAGGAGGGGCTTCTGCAACTGCTGCAGTCCCTTGATCCACATCTTGGCGGGTGAGAAGGTGTGCATCCAGGTGATGATACCTACGCACTTCTCGTTGTTGTTAGCAGCCAGCATCACCTGCTCTACTTCCTTAGAGCTGTTAGCCGTGCCCTTATACACGATCTTCACTGGGATGTTGCCTGAGGCGTTCAGACCATCAACCATCTCCTTAGAGTGACCATCAACTGCAACCACTGCATCGCCTCCGTACAGGAGCTGTGCACCAGTTACCCACCAAATCTCGAAATTATCAAATGCTTTGTTCATAATTTTTGATTGATATTTAATGTGAATATTTTTGAAGTTAAAGGGAAGTTAAAGGGAAGTTATAGTGGTCTGCGACCACTTGGAAGTTAAAGGGACATTACTTTCTCCACGGAAGTGGGAATCGCAGGACATATGTCCTTTTAACTTCCCTTTAACTTCCTTATAACTTCCTTTTAACTTCCTTTCTTATTTCTTTTTCTGACCATAATATGCATTGGGACCGTGCTTGCGCATGTAGTGCTTCTCGATGAGGAGCGGATTCATCGTCAAGTCAGGATTGACATTGAAGGCGATGAAAGCCATCTTGGCACACTGCTCCATGACCTTGGCGTTATAGACGGCATTGTCGGGAGAAGTACCCCATGAGAAGGGACCATGGTTCTTGACTAAGACAGCAGGCGTATGATCGGGGTTGATCTTACGGATGTTGAGGATCTCGTCGACGATGACATTACCCGTCTCCAACTCGTAATTGCCCTTCACCTCAGCCTCCGTCATATCACGGGTGCAAGGGATGGCCTGATAGAAATAGTCGGCATGGGTGGTGCCGATGTTGGGGATGTCACGGCCGGCTTGTGCAAAGGCTGTGGCATAGGTGGAGTGGGTGTGTACCACGCCCTGGATGTTGGGGAATGCCTTATATAAAACAAGGTGTGTGGGGGTGTCGGATGACGGATTGAGGTCACCGTCTACCACCTCACCCGTCTGGAGGTCTACCACCACCATATCGGATGCTTTCATCACGTCGTAGTCCACGCCGGAGGGCTTGATGACTACGAGGCCATTCTCACGGTCAATACCTGAGACGTTTCCCCAGGTGAAGATCACGAGGTTCTGTTTTACAAGGTCGAGATTGGCCTTGAATACTTTTTCTTTTAATTCTTCGAGCATTTTGTTAGTTGTTTGATAATTATATTTTGAAATTAGGAGCTTCGTTATAAGCCCGTTTGTTGAAGCGATAGAGGTACGCGCCTCGCTTGGAGCTGGTCTTGTCCACCAATTCAGTCTTCTCGATGAAGTCCATCTCCTTGATACGCTTGCGGAAATTGCGCTTGTCGAGTTCGGCTCCGTTGACTGCCTCATAGAGGTTCTGGAGCTGGGTGAGCGTGAACAGGGAGGGGAGAAGACGGAATCCCACAGGTTCCTGGGCCAGCTTCTGCTGCATCAACTTCCTTGCCTTTCGGACCATCTCATTGTGGTCAGAATAGAGTTGTGGAATCTCATTGATGTCCACCCATTTTACACCATGTTGTAAACGCAGCTCGTCATCATAATCCTTGACGTTGATGAGTGCATAGTAGGCGATGGATACCACCCGTTCGCCCGGGTCACGGTCCACTTTACCGAAAGCACCTACCTGGCGCATGAACAGATTCCGTAGTCCAGTCAGTTCGTAGAGTGTCCGTGTGGCTGCATCGTCGACACTCTCGTCGCTGGCGACGAAGCCTCCGTAGAGGCTCCATTCGCCACGACCAGGGTCCATCTGACGTTTGCCGATGAGCACCTTCAGCTTCCCTTCATCGAAACCGAAGATGATACAGTCTACCGACAGCCAGACCTTGGAATGTTCTATATAAAATTGAGTCATCGAGAAATAAACGATTAACGATTATTTACCAGAAGTAAGCGTAGAAGCAACTGACAAGTCCGACAACAACAAGTGTGCCGACGATGTCCCAGATGCCCCAACTCTCACGGATGCTCTTCTTGAACTCGGGAGTGAAAGTGATGGCATCCACCTGTTCCTTCGAAGGTGCAGGCGTGAAGCAACTGACTACCACCATCAAGATGATGATGAAGACGAGCAGCCAGCACTCAAAGATGAGCCAGTTGGTCTGCCAGAACCATGAGGTGGCATCCCAAAATGCACCGTCCATCGCTGCTTTGCCAGAGTCAGTAATCACGTTGGTGATAAGGCGTACCATACCGATGAGGAAGCCACCAATGAGTCCCCATTCACCGGCCTTCGGTGTAATCTTCTTAGAGAAGATACCGAGGGTGAAGACGGCTACCATCGCAGGAGCAATCAGCGACTGGATGTCCTGCAAGTATGAGTAGAGGTTACCCATGTTCATCATAATCGGCATCCATGCCAGACCTAGTAGCACGACCACCACTGTAGCCATACGACCAACGAACACGTAGTGAGCCTCGCTCATGCCCTTCTTCATCGGCTTATAGAAGTCCTCTGTGAAGAGGGTTGCACAACTATTGAAGAATGCAGCCAGAGAGGCCACTAAGGCACAGACGAAACCTATAGTTACGATACCCTTGATTCCTGCAGGCAGGATATTCTTCACCATCATGGCGAAGGCCCCGTCTGTAGACTCATGGTTGGTGATGTCCATCTCGATGCCACTACCGGTCTTCAGGGAGAGTGCATAGGCAATCATGCCTGGAATCAGGAACATGAAGCAGGGGAGAATTTTGAAGAAACCGGCAGCGATGGTGCCACGACGGGCACGAGCCATGACCACCTTGTTGTCCTCGCCAGGTACCTGACCAAGTACACGCTGAACGATGTGCTGGTCTGTACACCAGTACCAGAAGCCGATGATGGATGCACCAAGGAAGACCACGTAGCCCGGGAACTGTGGATACATCGGGTCGCCGGGATTTGTGTGGAACATGTGAGTCGTTCCATAGCCTTCATGAGCAGCGTTACAAGCGGCCATCATGTTGCTCCAACCTTGAGTGATGCTACCATCGCCGAGGGCAGAGAGGCCGAGGAAGAGCACCAGGAACGAACCTACAATCAGAATAGGTGTCTGGATGGAAGACAGTGTCATCACACCCTTCATGCCGCCGAAGACGGTGAAGACAGCCGTGATGGCAATCAGGCCGATGGCACCATACCAGAACGGGATGCCGAGGAGGTACTTGAAGAAGATACCACCTGTGAAGGCTGTCACAGAGACCTTTGTCAGCACGTATGCCACGAGGGTTATGATAGAGAGCCACGAACCTGTGCGCTGGGTGTAGCGGAACTTCAGGAAGTCGGGCATCGTGATGATCTTACCCATCTTGTTGATAAGCAGCTGGTAGAACGGTACGAAGAGCCAGCCGAGGATGAGGATCATCCATCCCTGCATCTCCCAGTGGGCCATACCCACACCATCCTTCGCACCAGTACCGGCGAGGCCTACGAGGTGCTCAGAACCGATGTTGGCGGCAAAGATGGCCATACCAATCACATACCAAGGCTCACCCTTACCGAAGAGGTAAGCAGAAGAGTCTTCGCCCTGCTGGGCTTTCTTGTCTTTCCAGATGGCGTACCATACGGCAGCCACCACTCCTAACAGGCCAACGATCAGGACTACCCAATCGAGCCAGATGAATTCATTCGAACTCCAATTCATAATGTTGTTAATGTATTAATAGTTAGTGATTATTTGATCGAGAACTTATATGCAGCGTGGCTGTAGTACTTCTCGTCAGGATTCAGGGTTGGCTGAACCCAGTCGGGATGATTAGGAGAGTCGGGATACTTCTGGCTCTCGAGGCAGACGCTCACGTGCTTGGGGTATTTGAGGCCGTGCTTGCGGATGATGTCGGCATCTGCACCGACGCCCTGGAAGTTACCACTGTAGACCTGTACACCGGGCTCGTTGGTGAACATCTCCATGAAGATACCGGTCTTCGGAGAGTAGAGGCTGGCACATACCTGTGTGTCGTCACCCTTACCGTCCTTGTAAGTGTTCAGACAGAAGTTGTGGTCATAGCCTGTAGCGTTCTGAATCTGGTCGAAATCAGAGTGGATGCTGTCTCCAACGGCATGGGGCGTGCGGAAATCCATCGGGGTACCCTCTACCGGTTTGATTTCACCCGTAGGGATGTAGAGTTTGTCGCTCGGGGTGAAGTTGTCGGCATTCACATAGAGCACCTGGTCGTAACCGGCCTGTGTGAAATCACCACTCAGATTGTAATAGTTGTGGTTGGTCTGATTGATGATGGTAGGACGGTCAGTCTCAGCCTCCCATGTCATATCGAGGATGTTGTCTGCCGTCACCTTGTATGTTGTGACAGCCATCACCTTGCCGGGGAATCCGTTCTCTCCGTCAGCAGCCACAATCGTCAGCTTCAGGATGGAGTCGCCAATCTGCTCAGCGTCGTATACCTGATGCATCCAACCCGTGTTGCCACCACCATGCAGGCAGTTCGGACCATCGTTTTTCTTCAACTGATACTCCGTCTCACCAAGAGTGAACTTGCCTTCCTTGATACGGTTGGCATAACGGCCGACACTGGATCCGTAGTCAGAAGGACTGTTGAGGGTGTCGGCATACTGGGCGATGTTGTCAAAGCCGAGGACGACATCCGTGGGCTTGCCATCCTTGTCGGGGACAACCAGTGACACGATGCGTCCACCATAGTTCGTGATGCACACTTCCATGCCATTGGCATTCTTCAGGGTGTAAAGCTTCACGGGCTTGGCCTGAATGGTTGTGTCAAACTTGGCAACATCTAAGCCAGATACTGTCAGTTGTGGTGCCTGCTCCTTTTTCTCGCAGGCCGTGAACAGAAGTGCTGCTGCACTCAGTCCAAAAAGCATACCTTTAAGTACTTTCATTTTGAAACGTTTTAAGTTTGATTTGATGTTATAGCGTTTATTTTGGGTGTAAAATTACAATTAATATTTGAATTACACAATATTTTATAGAATAAATAAACGGCATAAAGTGTAAATATAACACTTTATGCCGTAATTTAACCTTTTTTGGCTAATTTGTAGCGCTCTTAACAGAGTTTTCGAGAACCGTCGCCGATGACTACATCATAGACTTTCGGTTCATGTCCGTACTTCTCGTTGAAGCGCTTCTTAGCGCCCTCGATGAACTTCTTATAAAGGTCGTTGCGCACGAGGTTGATGGTACAGCCGCCAAAGCCGCCACCCATGATACGGGAACCCGTCACACCGTTTTCCTTGGCGATGTCGTTCAGGAAGTCCAGTTCCTCACAAGACACCTCGTAGTCCTTGGAGAGACCCTCGTGAGTCTTGTACATCATCTCACCGACCTTCTCGTAGTCACCTTCGTTCAGGGCATCGCAGACTGCCAGTACACGGTCTTTCTCACCGAGTACGAACTTGGCACGCTTGTAATCCTCAGCGCCCACTTCGTCCTTCACTTCCTCAAGCTGTTCCCAGGTGCAGTCGCGCAGTGTCTCAAACTTTCCTTCAGGATGTTTGGCAGCGATATGCTTGACCACATTCTCACACGAACGACGACGGTCGTTATAAGGAGAACCAGCCAACTGGTGCTTCACCACAGAGTCGAGGAGTACCAGACGATAGCCATCGGGTTTGAAGGGGAAATACTCGAACTCACGGCTGCGGCAGTCCAAACGCATCAGACAGCCTGCCTTGCCGAAGACAGAAGCGAACTGGTCCATGATGCCGCAGTTCACACCACAGTAATTGTGCTCCGTAGCCTGGCCTGCCAGGACCATATCCCACTGGCTCACCTTGTTCTCGCCGAAAATATCATTGAGACCACAGGCGAAACAGCTCTCCATGGCTGCTGATGAGGACATGCCGGCACCCAAGGGTACATCACCTGCAAAGGCAATGTTGAAACCTTTCACAGGCACACCCAGTTTCTTCATCTCCAACGCGATGCCATAGATATAGCGGGTCCAGCTGGCACGAGGACCATCAGGATCGGAGAGCTTGAAATCCACACGATCCTTCAAGTCGATGGCGTATGCCATCACGGTATCTTCCGTTCCATTGGCACGCATCTCTGCCATAACACCTTTATCGACAGCTCCGGGGAATACGAAACCACCATTGTAGTCGGTGTGTTCACCAATCAGGTTGATACGTCCGGGAGAGGCATATACGTTGCCGGTCTTTCCATCAAAGTGCTTGATGAAGCGGCTTCTTACAAATTCAATATCCATCTAGAAATTTACGATTTACGGATTTACGATTTACGTAATACCTTATTTATATATATTAGTCAACGGGGATATCCTTATTCACGTTCTTGCAACCGATGAGGGCATAGTAGAACATGTAGGCTACTGCCAGGAAGTAGACGAAATAGCTGGGCATGTATCCGAAGATGTCTGCGAAGAAATTCTGTACTACCGGCAATACGCCACCGCCTACCACCATCATCATAAAGATGCCGGATGCCTGGGCTGTGTACTTGCCAAGTCCTTCTGTAGCCAGATTGAAGATAGAGGCCCACATGACGGATGTAAACAAACCGCAGAGCACGAGCAATAGGGCAGTCAGAGGCACAGTAGTAGAAGTGATGGTACCTTCCAGAATGGAAATCAACGGCATGCTGACGGTCACACTCTTCGGGGTGAAGATGGCTGCCAAAATCAGAATCATACAGGCGAAGGTGGCTATCAGCATCAGGTGACGTGAAGACACCTTAGCGGCGATGAAGCTGGAGCACAGACGACCTACCAGCATTAGCAACCAGTACATGGCTGCCACGGCTCCACCGATGGTGGCTGCATTGACAACGGCATCAGGATTCACCCATGCGCCATTAGCAGAGGTATCTGACAGGTAGAAGTTCAGACCACCAGGGATACCGACTTCCACACCAACGTAAACGAAGATAGCAATCACGCCCAACAGGCAATGACGGAAGGACCAGGGTGAGTGTTCAAACACCGTCTCTGCGGTCACCTTACCCATCTCAGGATCCTTAATGGGAATGAAGATGAGGGCCACAAACGCAGCAGCGAAGACTGTCATAGCGATATACATCACCAGATTGACGTCGGCCATCTGCGTGGAAGCCGTCACTGTTCCGATCAGAGCACCTACGAGCATCGGGGTCATCGTACCGGCGAGGGAGTTCAGCGTTCCACCAATCATGTTCAGCTGGTTACCACGGTTACCACCACCGCCCAACAGGTTCAACATCGGGTTCACCACGGTATTCAGGATACATACGGAGAAACCGGAGATGAATGCACCGAAGAGATAGATGCAGAAGCCGGGGATGCCACCAGAGAAGCCTGAGAGGTACTGGATGAGTACGCCGACGAAGCCTACTGCGATACCAATCAGAGCTGTCTTCTTATAGCCTACCTTTGTCAACATCTTTCCTGCTGGGATACCCATGAACAGATAAGCGAAGAAGTTCATGAAGTTACCCATGATGCCGAGCACGTTGGAACCGCCGATCTCAGGTTGGTTCTTCCAGATAACGCCGATAGGCGCACCAAGATTCGTCACAAACGAGATCATGGCATATAGGAACATCATCGTGATAATGGCGATGATACTTCCGTTCGTTTTTTGATTGCTCATATTAAAAAAGTAATGTCTTTTTCAGTTTTACGTTGGATGGATTACTCGACTACGCCGAAACGATAAATCGTCTTGTGCTTGTAGGTCTGACCAGGACGCAGTATGACGCTGGGGAAGTAAGGACGATTTGGTGTGTCGGGGAAGTGCTGGGTCTCGAGACATACAGCCGAACGGTAGGGGAATGTGCAGCCATTGGCTCCCTTATAACCCGTGGCATAGTTTGCTGTGTAAAGCTGCATACCAGGCTCGGTGGTGTAGCACTCCAGTGTACGTCCGCTCTTCGGATCAGTGATTCTGGCAGCAAAGCTCAGTTCACCTTCCTCGCGCTTGTTCAGCACATAGTTGTGGTCGAAGCCCTTACCAAACTTGATCTGCTCGTGGTCGGCGTTGATATCCTGTCCGAAAGACTTCGGTGTGCGGAAATCGAACGGTGTGCCTTCCACCTTCAGGATTTCACCCGTAGGAATGGCGGTGGCATCGGTGGGCAGATAGAAGTCGGCATTGATCTCACAGATCTGATCCTCAATCGTCGGTGTGGGGTCTGCAGTACCTGACAGAGAGAAGAAGGCGTGATGTGTCAGGTTGACGATGGTCTTCTTGTTCGTTGTGGCCAAGTACTCAATCACCAGTTCGTTGAGGTCGGTGAAAGTGAACTCCACCGTGACGTCGAGTTCGCCAGTGTAACCTTCCTCACCGTACGATGAGATACGATGCAGGGCCAGAGAACGGGGACCCATCTGACGGGCATCCCATACCTTGGCGTTGAAGCCGACAGCACCACCATGCAAGTGGTTGGGACCGTCGTTGAGGGCCAACTGATAGTCCTTGCCATTCAGCGTGAACTGACCCTTGCAGATACGGTTACCCCAACGGCCAATCAAGGTGGAGAGATAAGGCTCCTTGCCGCTGGTGAGCTGTTTGATACTGTCGTGACCCTGTATCACGTTACCTACTTTACCGTCTTTGTCTGGCACCATGATTGCACAGATGGCACCACCATAATTTGAGATGGCTACTTCGAAACCCTTACGGTTCCTGAGGATGTACAAATCGGTCTTCTTACCATTAATGGTGGCCTGGAAGTTCTCGCGCTTCAGACCACATGCATTCGCTGTTTCTGTTGTGTTTGCCATAAAAAATGCTTTTAGTTACTAACTAATTTTCTGCAAAGTAACAGAAAAAATAGCAAATAGAAGAATGAATCACCGAAAAAAATGTTTTCGATGTATTAAAAAATTCTAAATGCAGTTCTTTAGGAAGTCTGCAACCACATAACTGCTACCTCCAATGAACACAAAGTCGTCTTCTTTGGCAGAAATTTTGATGTCTTCGTACGCACTGACAACGTTAGGATAACTCTCTCCTTTCAGTCCCAACTGCTGGGCGTAGAGCTTCAAAATGTTCTCGGAAACAGCCCGAGGGGTGCTGGCTTTTGTGAAGTAATAATGGGCGTTCTTTGGTAACAGTGCCATAACTCCTTCGACATCTTTGTCGTCGACCATGCCGAAGAGGATATGCATCTTATGACATTTGACGGCATTCAACTGTTCACTCAGATACTGCCAGCCTGGGAGATTATGGCCAGTGTCGCAAACAGTCCTGGGTCTTTCCTTCACCGTCTGCCAACGGCCTTGCAGACCTGTCAGTTCACAAACCTTCTTAAAGCCTTCCCTGACTTCCTTGTTCTGACACTCCTTTTCAGGATCGCAGTTGACGGGATGCATGAAGCCGAGTTTTTCCAGCTGTCTGACAGCACAGAGCACGGTGTTCGCGTTCTTGGCTTGATAATAGCCTGCCAACTCTCCTTCCAGGATACCATAGTGTTCTGTACAATAGGTAAAGCCGTTGTCCAGTGGCATGGCTTTGCTCTCCAATACCTCCAGTCTGTCGTCTGCATAGGTGATGGGTGCGTGAGCCTCCGTGGCGATGGCGTCAAAAACCGTTCTTGTCTCTGGTGTGGATTCTCCGATGACAACGGGCACATTGGGCTTGATGATACCGGCCTTCTCGAAAGCAATCTGTTCGAGAGAAGAACCCAGGAACTGCATATGGTCCATCCCGATGTTTGTGATGACAGACAGAATCGGGGTGATGATATTGGTGCAGTCGAGTCTGCCACCCAGTCCCACTTCGATGACGGCGATGTCCACATCCTTGTCTGCAAAATACTTGAAGGCCATGGCTGTGGTCACCTCGAAGAAGGAAGGCTGGAGAGATTCTATGAATGATTTCTCTTGTTCGACGAAGTTGACAACGTAGTCTTCTGATATCGTCTGACCGTTGACGCGGATACGTTCACAGAAGTCCACGAGGTGGGGTGAGGTATAGAGGCCTACCTTGTAACCACACCTTTGCAGGATGGCTGAGAGCGTGTGAGAACAGGATCCCTTACCGTTTGTTCCTGCCACATGGATGGTCTGGAACTTCTGGTGGGGATGGTCAAAATGTTCATCCAGCGCCAAGGAGTTGTCAAGTCCCTCCTTATAGCCGCTAGCACCTTGCCGCTCAAACATCGGCGTGGCATTGAACAGGTATTCACACGTCTCTTGGTAAGTCATATAGATTTACGATTTACAGATTTACGAAAAGTAATTCTTGAACTTCTGGAAGATGGAATCGCGGGTCTGCTTGTCGCCCTTGAAGTTGTCACTGTCTCGGAACGCCTCGATGGCCTGCTTCTCCTCACGAGAGAGAGTCCTCGGCACATAGACACTGATGTTCACCACGAGGTCACCCTTGCCACTGCCATAGCCTTGTACGGCGGGCAGACCTTTGCCACGCAGACGGAGTGTCTTGCCAGGCTGGGTACCATTCTCCAGTTTCACTCTCAGCTTGGAGCCTTCGATGGTGGGAATCTCTATCTCACCGCCCAGGGCTGCTGTGGGGAAGTCGAGCAGCAGGTTGTAGATCAAGTCGTTGCCATCACGGACAAAGGTGTCGTTGTCTTCCTCCTCGATAAACACCTGTATATCACCGTTGACACCATTGTGCTTGCCAGCATTACCCTTGCCAGGCACGTTGACAACCATTCCCTCAGCCACTCCGGCAGGGATGTTGATCTCAACGACTTCTTCACCTTTCTCTATACCTGTACCACCACAATGCTTACACTTGTTCTTGATCACCTGTCCCTCACCGTTACATGTCGGACAGACACTCTGTTGCTGCATCATACCGAAGATGCTCTGGGTGGTGTGGGTGATGACACCCTGACCATGACAGGTAGGACAGGTCTCCTTACCGCTGCCAGCCTCGGCACCTGAGCCGCTGCAATGAGGACAGGGGATATCCTTACGTACCTTGAACTTCTTCGTCACACCCTTGTTGATCTCTTCAAGTGTGAGCTTCACCTTCAGACGCAGGTCACTGCCACGGTGCTGCTGGGGACGACGTGCGCCACCACCGAAGCCTCCGAAACCGTGACCTCCGAAGATGTCGCCGAACATCGAGAAGATGTCGTCCATGTTCATCGATGCACCACCGAAGCCGCTGAAGTCGAATCCGCCTCCCATCCCCGGACCATTGAAACCGAACTGGTCGTACTGCTGACGCGTCTTGGGATCGTGCAGCACATTATAGGCCTCAGCAGCCTCCTTGAATTTCTCCTCAGCTTCCTTGTCACCCGGATTGCGGTCAGGGTGGTACTTGATGGCTATTTTGCGATATGCTTTCTTAATCTCGTCTTCCGAGGCGGTCTTCTCGACCCCAAGCACCTCGTAGTAGTCTCTTTTTGCCATTGAACTTTGAGCTTTGAACTTTGAACTTTATGATTACTGGCCGACAGCCACTTTCGCGTGGCGGATTACTTTGTCGTTTAGCTTGTATCCCTGTTGCAGACAGTCGATCACTTTGCCTTTCTTGTCGTCACCCATACCGGGCACCATAGCCACGGCCTCGTGAAGGTCGGTGTCGAAGTCGGCATTCTCGGTGTCTATCTTGCTGACACCCTGTGATTCGAGTGTCTTCATAAATTTCTGGTGAATCAATGTCATTCCCTCACGGAGCACTTCGGGATCATCGGTCTTTGCACCGTTCTCGATGGCACGCTCCATATCGTCGAGGACGGGCAGAATGGATGTGATGAACTTCTCGCCACCGTTCAGAATCAGCTCTGCGCGCTCCTTCAGGGTGCGCTTGCGATAGTTCTCAAACTCTGCCACTTTGTAGAGCAGCTGGTTTTTCAGCTCAGCGATTTCTGCCTGAGCCTTCTCCAACGGGTCTTGTTCTTCTGGGGTCTCTGAGTCCTCAGAATTTTCTGAGTTTTCGGAGGCTTCTGCCTCTTTGTCAGTTTCTTCAACGGGAGCCTCGTTCAGGGTCTCCTCGTCTTCGATGTTGATATCTTTTTCTGTCATAATTGCGTTAATTTAATGTTTGCAAGACGTTATGCAAATTTCGTGCCATTAGGCGTAAAGCTCTGCTTTCTTCGCTTTGATGGCTTCATCGTAGATGTAGTCATCGTAGGTCATCAGTTTGTCGATGGTACCCTTCGGCGTCAGTTCGATGATACGGTCTGCCACTGTGTTGATGAACTCGTGGTCGTGAGAGGCGAAGAGGATATTGCCCTTAAACTGGATGAGGTTGTTATTGAAGGCCTGGATGCTCTCGAGGTCCAGATGGTTCGTAGGCGTGTCGAGAATCAGGCAGTTGGCGTTCTTCAACTGCATACGGGCAATCATACAACGCATCTTCTCACCTCCGGAGAGCACATTCACGTGTTTCAGCACATCCTCCTCCTTGAAGAGCATACGTCCGAGGAACGACTTCATCGTCACCTCATTACCCGGTCCCCACTGAGAGAGCCAGTCCACGAGGTTCATCTCACTCTGAAAGAATTCCGTATTGTCGAGTGGGAGATAGGCCGTGGTGATGGTGACACCCCATTTGAAGGTACCTGCATCTGCCTCACGGTTGCCGTTGATGATCTCAAAGAGGGCCGTCATTGCCTTGGGATTATGCGAAAGGAAAACAGTCTTCTGACCTTTCTCGATGGTGAAGTTCACGTTGTCGAAAAGGACTGTTCCATCGGGATCGACAGCCTTCAAGCCCTCCACTTCGAGGATCTGGGTGCCAGGCTCACGCTCCATCGAGAAAATGATGCCAGGATACTTACGGGTAGAGGGTGTGATTTCCTCCACATTCAGTTTCTCCAGCATCTTCTTACGAGAGGTGGTCTGCTTCGACTTGGCCACGTTGGCAGAGAATCTTCTGATGAACTCCTCCAGCTGCTTCTTCTTCTCCTCGGCCTTCATCTTCTGGTTCTGAGCCTGACGCAAAGCCAACTGCGAACTCTCGTACCAGAATGAATAGTTACCTGAGAACAGCGTTACCTTACCGAAGTCGATATCGACGGTCTGTGTGGATACGGCATCGAGGAAGTGACGGTCGTGAGAGACCACGAGCACACACTGTTCCAGGTTCGACAGGTATTCCTCCAACCACTGAACGGTATCGAGGTCGAGGTCGTTGGTGGGCTCATCGAGCAACAGGTTGTCAGGATGTCCGAACAAAGCCTTGGCAAGCATCACACGCACCTTCTCATTGTTGGAGATCTCTGCCATCTGCTTGTAGTGCTGACCCTCAGCCACACCGAGGTTCTGCAACAGTTGTGCAGCCTCACTCTCTGCCTCCCAGCCGTTCATCTCAGCGAAGGCCATCTCGAGGTCTGCGGCTCTGACACCGTCTTCCTCGGTCATCTCTGCCTTGGCATAGAGGGCTTCACGCTCTTTCATATTGGCCCACAGCGGCTGATGACCCATCAGCACCGTGTCCATCACGGAAAATTCGTCGTATTTGAAGTGGTCCTGTTCCAGCACACTCAGGCGCTCGCCTGGCTGCATCTCCACCGTTCCTTTATTGGGTTCCAGCTCACCGCTGATGGCACGGAGCAGGGTTGACTTGCCCGCACCGTTGGCACCGATGATACCGTAGATGTTGCCACTCGTGAATTTCAGGTTGACGTCCTTATAGAGGACTTTCTTTCCAAACTGTATCTGCAGATTTGTTACTGTAATCATTGCTTTCTTTCTATACCTTATTTATAATATGGGCTGCAAAGGTACGAATATTTTTTGAATTAGCCAAATTTTCGCAGGAAATCTATAACATTCCCTTCGTCGAGGGCAGTTCGTAGTGGTAGATGTCCCGTCTGACAGCCATCTTCAGCGAGCGTGCCAGGGCCTTGAAGATTCCTTCAATCTTGTGGTGCTCGTTCTCACCCTCGGCTTTGATGTTCAGGTTCATCTTCGCAGCATCACTGAGACTCTTGAAGAAATGTAAGAACATTTCGGTAGGCATCTCGCCGATTTTCTCACGTTTGAACGTGGCGTCCCATACCAGCCAGGGTCGGCCTCCGAAGTCGAGGGCGACGCTGCAGAGACAGTCATCCATAGGCAGACAATATCCATAGCGTTCGATGCCACGTTTGTCACCCAAAGCCGTGAGGATGCACTCACCCAAGGCGATGGCGGTGTCTTCAATCGTATGGTGCTCATCCACTTCGAGATCACCTTTGGTGTGGATCATCAGATCCATCATACCGTGCTTGCCGATCTGTTCCAGCATGTGGTCAAAGAAGCCCAGACCTGTATGGATGTCGCATTTGCCAGTACCGTCGAGATTCACCTTGATATGAATATCTGTCTCCTTCGTTTTGCGGCTGACCTCTGCGATGCGTTCACCAGCAAAGAGTAGCTCTGAAATCTTATTCCAGGACATCCCCTCGTCGCTCAATATCAGTGATTTGCAGCCGATGTTTCGAGCAAAACTTCTATCTGTCTCACGATCACCAATCACATACGAATTGGCGATATCATACTCAGGATTGTTGATGTATTTCTCCACCATGCCAGTGTTCGGCTTGCGCGTAGGAGCATTGTCCTCAGGGAAGTGGGGGTCTATGAGAATGTCATCGAAGGTGATGCCTTCGCCGGCGAGTGTCTGGAGGATGAAATTCTGAACAGGCCAGAAGGTGTCCTCAGGAAAAGAGTCTGTTCCAAGTCCGTCCTGATTGCTGACCATGACGAACTCAAAGTCGAGTTTCTCGCGGATGAAGGTGAGGTTGCGAAACACGCCAGGCACAAACTTCAGTTTCTCAAAAGCGTCAATCTGCTCGTCGGCAGGTTCCTCGATGAGAGTGCCGTCGCGGTCGATGAAGAGTATTCTTTTCATAATGCTTCTTTGTTAAATTTATTCTTTTCCTGCTCGTGGGCCTCAATGGAGCCGTACATATAGTACAAGGGGAACAGGAAGGACAGCATGATGTAGGCCTGGATAAAGCCGATCAGCAGGAACACCAGTGCCGAGAGCCAGCCGATATACGACGGCATGTTATAGGGGTCGCCATACATGACACCCATGTTCGCCTCATTGCCAGCCAGTGAAAGGATGATGGCAGGGAACGATGTGAAGACATAGCATACACAGCCGATGAGGGAGGTCATAAATACCACGAGAAAGATGAATCCCCAGCGGCGTAAACCCTTGCCGTAGTGTCCGAAGAGGTTACTCCAATAGCCTGTGCCGTCAGTCAGCACGTAGCGCATATTCGTATAGGTCATGGGCAGGGTGAGCACAAAGGCCAACAGACCTATCAGTGCGATGGTGCCTAAAGCCGTGTACAACGAGAGATAGTCGAGCAGCATAATACCCGCCAAGCCGATGATACAGCCTATGACGATGTAGATGACGAGCATACAGAGCCAGGCTTTCAATGTCCGGACGAAGATATGCGTGTCGAAACTGTACCAGTGGGCTGCCCAGCCGATAGCACCCGTCTGCTGATGCTGTTTCAGCGCGGAGAAACCATACGACAGGAACAGGGCGTCGATGAGCATCGTCACAGGCAGGGCGATAAGCACCCATTCAGGACGGATTATCATCATCGTGCCTCCCACACTCACCAGGGCGGCAAAGACGATGGCTGCCAGCCACGAGGCGCGGAAGATGCGCTTGAAGTTTGACATATACAGGCGGTAACCGGCACTGATACAGGCACGGCTACTACGGTCTTTCAGAAGGATGTCTTCCTTGTCTTTTTCCATTTGCTTGCTGTTTTTTGCGTGCAAAGTTAGTGATTATTTGCGATTTACGATTGACGTTTGTCGATTTTCTTGCGGTAGAGTACGTTAATAATATTAAAACGGAATTAAAATGTTCAATGTTCAATGTTCAATATTCAATGAAAATTGTATCTTTGCACCCAAATAAGTATATGGTAACGCACACATGAAGTTATTACAATGGGGATTCATAGGTTGCGGTGATGTGACGGAACGCAAAAGCGGACCCGCCTTCAGCGAAGTGGAAGGGTCCAGTGTGGTGGCAGTGATGAGCCGCACGGAACAGCACGCCCGTACCTATGCCGTCACTCACGGCATCAAGAAGTGGTACACCGATGCCCAGGAACTCATCGACGATCCCGATGTGAACGCCATCTATATCGCCACGCCGCCCTCGAGCCACGCCACCTACGCCATCATGGCGATGAAGGCGGGCAAGCCTGTCTATGTGGAGAAACCCCTGGCGGCGAGCTACGACGACTGTGCCCGCATCAACCGCATCTCAGAACAGACGGGTGTTCCCTGCTTCGTGGCCTACTACCGCCGTTACCTGCCTTATTTCCAGAAGGTGAAGGAGATCGTGAAGAGCGGTAGGATAGGGAAGATCCTGAATGTGCAGATACGCTATACCGAACCCCTGCGCTCCGCCGATGCCGATGCCATCAGGAATCATCAGCCCCTGCCTTGGCGACTCCAGCCTGAGATTGCCGGAGGTGGCTATTTCTACGATATGGCTCCTCACCAGCTTGACCTCTTGCAGGATATGTTCGGCGTGATCCTCGAGGCGCGGGGCATTCGTGCCAACCGTGGCGGATACTACGATGCCGAGGACTCCGTGAGTGCCTGTTTCCGTTTTGAGAACGGTCTGCCTGGCTCTGGCTCGTGGTGCTATGTAGCCCATGAGAGTGCCCGCGAGGACTGCATCGAGATTATCGGCACCGAGGGTCAGGTCAGTTTCTCCGTCTTCGACTACAATCCCATCCGTCTGCAGACCAGCGACGGCGATGAGAATATTATGGTGCCCAATCCGCCCTACGTGCAGTATCCGTTGATTAAGAACGTGATTGAGCACTTGCAGGGACTGGCAGTCTGTACCTGTACCAGCAACTCCGCCACGCCTGTGAACTGGGCGATGGACAGGATACTTGGGAAATTCTAAAGGTGAAAAGGTAAAAAGGTGAAAAAGTGAAAAGGTGTGTGACGATAATGATAGGTGTGTGCCTGGCGCTGACGATGATGGCGCAAGGCAGACAACTGGATGCCGAGACCGCAGACAGCGTCAAGATCTGCACCCTGCTCAAGAATGCCAGCCAGCAACCGGCCAATACCAATCTGCCGCTGTTCTTCGCCCGTAGTTTCATCGGCAAGCCCTACGTGGCACATACCTTGGAGGTGGGCGACAAGGAACGGCTCGTGGTGAACACCCGCGAACTGGACTGCACGACACTCGTTGAGACGGTGACCGCCCTCACGAAGTGCGCCTATCAGAAGAAATACACCTACGCCGCCTATCGTGCTGCCCTCCAGGCTATGCGCTATCGCAACGGCAAGATCGACAACTATACGAGTCGCATCCATTACTTCACCGAGTGGATCACCGAGAACTCCAAGACGGGCCTCGTGACAGAGATCCAGCAGCCCAATCCGCCGTTCACGGCTGTTCAGACCGTCAAGGTGAACTATATGAGTCAGCACCCGCAGAGCTACAAGGCCCTGAAGGCGCATCCCGAATATGTGCCTGAAATCCGACGGATGGAGCAGCGCGTGTCTGGCCAGCAGTTCCGTTATATCCCTAAGGCGAGGGTAGGACGGAGTGCCGAGTTGCGCCAGGCGGTGAAAGACGGCGACATCATTGCCATCACTTGCAACAAGGCGGGTCTCGACATTGCCCATCTGGGCTTTGCCGTCTGGAAGGACGGCAACCTGCATCTGCTCAACGCCTCGCTGCTTCACAAGCAGGTGATTGAAAAGCCGATGACACTTTGGCAGTATCTCCGCCAGCATCCCTCTCACACCGGCATCCGTATCATCCGCATCAACAAATAAATCGCAAATCGTAAATTTGTAAATCGTAAATAAGACAATATGAAGATGGAATTACCCGATTTTATGAAGTACTCCAACAAGTTCACGCAGAAGGACTTCGTTGAAAAGATTTCACGCATCGCCAAGCGTGCTGGTTCCAAACTCGTCTATGCCGCGCTCATCCTCTATTATACACTCCAGAGCGACAAAGTGAGCAAGGCCGACAAGGCCATCATCATCGGTGCCTTGGGCTATATGATCAGTCCCCTCGATGTCATCCCCGATGCCATCCCCATCGCCGGACTGACTGACGACCTCGCTGTGCTGCTCTATGTGCTGAAGAAGGTGTGGACGGGCATCGACCCCGAAATCATTGCCAAGGCCCGCGAACGGCTCTCGAAATGGTTCGACGAGGAGGAGATTGACGAGATCCAGCACCTCTTCGACGAGGAAGAATAAAGAAACAAGAAACCCCCGCTCGTGTTTGAGCAGGGGTTCTTTCTTTCTCTGAGGTGCCTGGCGGATTCGAACCGCCGTGGACGGTTTTGCAGACCGTAGACTAAGCCACTCATCCAAGGCACCGTTAAGCGAGTAAAGCGATGCACCTTATTCAGAATGCGGGTGCAAAGGTAATTCTTTTTCTTGACACTGCCAAATGTTTTTCCGATTTTTTCGCTTCTTTGTGCATTTTTCCGCCAAAGTGCAGCCCCGACAGGCCTCATTTTCATCCGTCAGCGCCCGATAGATGCGCCATCCGGCATAGCCGACACACGCCGCCAATATCACCAAAACCGCACAGATCTGCACCATCACAGATTCTTCAGTTTCCGCAGCAGCACCTTGTTGATCACCTGGATGCGGTGCCCCTGGCGCTCGATGTCCTCGCGTACATTATTAATATTATTAAAGAAGTCGCTGAAGGCGTTGAGTATGAAATTGGGCTGTCCTGAATCTTCCACCATATCCGGATCGGTGAGGATGCGGATGCCTGCAGGCTCGATATGCACGTCCACCTCGGGATTGGTCATCACGGGGTCGCCGTCGTAGTGGATGGCGCCGGGCTCCTTGCGGCGGATGTGGAGGTGCTTCGTGCGGAAAGTTTTGATCTTCGAATTGCTGGGCAGCGTCTTCATAAACAGGTCTGAGGCGATCTTCGGCGCCTCGAGGGTGTCGAAGGGCTCCATGATGATCACGTCCATCTCGCCGTCCTTCATCGTGGCTCCCGGAGCGATGTAGGCGTTGTTGCCGTATTGCGAGGCATTGGCACAGGCGATGAGGAAGGCCTTGTAGCGGTGCTTGCCGTCGTCGCTCTCCACATCATAGGTCTCGGGCTTGTATTTCAGACCTTCCTTCAGCACGTTCTCCACGTAGGTGATTGGTCCGCGCTTGCCGCTCTCTGCGAACTTCAGCGAGATGAAGGCGTCGAAGCCCATGCCGCAGGTGCAGAAGAAGGGCAGGTCGTTGATGATGCCGTAGTCGAAGGCCTCGATGTTGCAGGCGTTGATGATGTCGAGCGCCCGCTTCAGGTCCATCGGGATGCAGAGATGACGCGCCAGTCCGTTGCCCGAACCGCAGGGCATGATGCCGAGGGCGGTCTGCGAATGTGTCAGCGCCCGCGCCACTTCGTTCACCGTACCGTCGCCGCCGACAGCCACCACGACGTCCACCTGCCGCTCCACGCAGCCCCGGGCTATCTCCGTTGCGTGACCGGCATAGCCCGTCAGCTGGATTTCGTAGTCGTACAGTTCATGATCCAGCCTCTTCTCGATGAGGTTGGGAATTTCGTCCTTCGAGTGGGTGCCCGAAATCGGATTGATGATGAAAACGATCTTCTTCTTATCCATAATCACGTGCAAAATTACGAAAAACGGTTAATAAAACAACTAAATATGCAAGAAAAATAGAAAAATAGAACTTTTTTAAGAAAAACTTGCACGAATTGATAAAAATTGTGTAACTTTGCACGCTGAAAGTAACAAAGACAAGATTTACCTATTAAAGGAATGGGACAATTACAAGAGAAATACAAGAGCTACCGTGTGCCTCAGAAGTTCATGGAAGATGACGTTTATCCCTATTTCCGTGCCATCACGGGCAAGCAGGGTACTGAGGTTGAGATGGGCGGACACAAGGTGCTGATGTTCGGCTCCAACGCCTATACGGGCCTCACGGGCGACCAGCGCATCATCGATGCCGCCAAGGCAGCTCTCGACAAATACGGATCCGGATGTGCCGGAAGCCGTTTCCTCAACGGAACACTCGACCTTCATGTCCAGCTGGAGAAAGAACTGGCTGAATATATCGGCAAGGACGAGGCCCTCTGCTTCTCCACAGGATTCTCTGTGAACCAGGGTGTGCTCGCCGTGGTCTGCGGCAAGGACGACTACATCATCTGCGACGACCGCGACCATGCCTCGATCGTAGACGGACGCCGTCTCTCCTTCGCCAAGCAGCTGCACTACAAGCACAACGATATGGAAGATCTGGAGCGGATACTGCAGACGCTGCCCTACGAAGCTGTCAAGCTCATCGTCGTCGACGGTGTGTTCTCGATGGAGGGCGACCTTGCCAAGCTGCCAGAGATTGTCGAGCTGAAGCATAAGTACAATTGTTCCATCATGGTCGACGAGGCCCACGGCATCGGCGTCTTCGGACGTCAGGGTAGGGGTGTGTGCGACCATTTCGGACTTACCGACGAGGTGGATCTCATCATGGGCACGTTCTCGAAGTCGCTGGCTTCCATCGGTGGTTTCATCGCCTCCGACTGGGACACCATCAACTTCCTGCGCCACAATGCCCGCTCGTATATCTTCTCCGCTTCCAACACGCCTGCCGCCACCGCAGCAGCCATGGAGGCCCTGCACATCATCCAGACAGAGCCTGAGCGCATTGAGCGTCTGTGGAAGGTGACCAACTACGCCCTGAAGCGTTTCCGTGAAGAGGGCTTCGAGATTGGCGACACAGAGAGTCCTATTATTCCGCTCTACGTGCGCGATGCCAACAAGACGTTCCTCGTCACCGCCCTCGCCTTCAAAGCCGGCGTGTTCATCAATCCCGTCATCCCGCCCGCATGTGCTCCGCAGGACACCCTCGTGCGCTATGCCCTGATGGCCACACATACGGAAGAGCAGGTGGAGCGTTCCGTGAAGGCCCTGAAGAAGATCTTCGTCGAGCAGGGAATCATCAAGTAAATCGTAAATCGTTCGAGGTGTAGCGCAGTTGGTAGCGTTCCTGGTTTGGGACCAGGCTGTCGCAGGTTCGAGTCCTGTCACCTCGACTCACCCTATAAAATTAACCGCTGATTCATAATGGATTAGCGGTTTTTTTATGCTTTTTTCCCCAGAAATCCACATTTTCGGGGAAAAAGTGGGGAAAAAATACGGGGGTAGCAAAATATTACCATAATGAAGAATATTCATCGATAAAAATCATAGTTAATGGTTATTAATCAATATGTATTCGCTGTTTTTTTATCATTTCCCTTCAGTTATCGGAAGTTTTTTTGTACTTTTGCACAATCATAAGAAATCAAACTAAAAACATAGGAAAATATGACTTACAAAAACATGCTTCTCATGGCCGGTTGCGCTCTCTTTTCAGTAGCAGTACAGGCTCAAGTGACTATCGATATCGACACCCGGCTGCGTGGGCCGAAGGTGAGTCCTATGCTTTATGGCATCTTCTATGAAGACATCAACCATGCTGCTGACGGTGGTATCTATGCAGAGCTTATACGCAACCGCTCGTTTGAGGACGGACCACGCTATGGTGCTCCCGCTGACATGCAGGGATGGTCAACATACGCTGCCGCCCCGTCTCAACTCACGGCAAGGCTCATACTACCCACGAAAAAGACGCCGCTGCTGAACAGTGTGCAGCACAATGCGCTGGAACTCGACATCAAGGCTTCGGCTGTTATGCCTGTCTGTATGGTGAACGAGGGCTATTGGGGCATCAATGCCGTGCAAGGGCGTAGCTATCATCTGTCGTTCTGGGCAAAGACTCTGAAATACCAAGGCACCGTGAAGGCTACGCTCTGCTCGAAGGACGGCTCACAAATCTATGCCGAGACGGTGGTCAATTCATTTCCTAATAGCGCCAAAGGCTGGACGAAGTATGAAGCCACCCTTACCGCCAACGAAAACGATGCTCAGGCGCAGTTTGCATTGGTGTTCGATGGTGTAGGAAAGGTGCAGATAGACATGGTAAGTCTTTTCCCACCCACCTTCAAGAACCGTGAGAACGGCATGCGTCCCGATCTTGCCAACATGCTTTGGCAGATGCACCCGAAGTTCATGCGCTTCCCTGGAGGCTGTTTCGTGGAGGGGCAGGAGAGTCCTGACAACGCTTTCCGCTGGGAGCGTACCATCGGTCCGATAGAGGAACGTGAAGGACACTGGAATGTGAATTGGGGCTATCGCACTACCGACGGACTGGGCTTTCATGAATACTTGCAGTTGGCAGAAGACTTGGGTGCCAAGCCACTCTATGTTGTGAATGTCGGAATATGGCATGGTGGTATGGCGCCTTACGACAGCATCCAGCCGTGGATTGACGAGTGTATGAATGCCTTGGAATATGCTAATGGCCCCGTCACATCGAAGTATGGTGCCATGCGTGCCAAGAACGGACACCCGGAACCTTTCGGGATTGAATATCTGGAAGTGGGCAATGAGAACAACCAGCCTGACCCTCGTCAGCAGAGCGACCACTACTACGAGCGCTATGAGCAGTTCTACAAAGCCATCCGGGCCAAGTATCCTGAGATGAAAATCATCGGCAACGTGGTGGCATGGGGCGATGACAATCCAAAGTGGAACAGCAAGCTGCCCGTTGACTTGTTAGACGAACACTACTATCGCTCACCCGACTGGTTTGCATCATGCTTTCATAAGTATGACAGCTACGACCGCCGGGGACCTAAGGTCTATGTGGGCGAATATGCCGTGACCAATGGCTACGGCGACCTGGGTAACATGAACGCCGCCCTGGGTGAGGCAGTCTATATGATGGGAATGGAGAACAACTCTGATGTGGTAGAGCTGGCCTCGTATGCACCTATCTTCGTCAACGAGAACGATGCTCGCTGGCGTCCTGATATGATACGTTTCAACAGCAGCCGCGTCATGGGCACCCCCAGCTACTATGTGCAGCAACTTATGCCACAATATCTGGGTACACAGGTGGTGAAGGTAGTGCAGGCCGACCCCTACAAGGGCAAGGTGCGCAAACCGCTGACGCCGAAGCAGAGCCGTGTGGGATATGCCACATGGGGAACGAAGGCCTCATTTACTCACATGGATCCGCTGCCCAAGAGTGGACAGCCGGAATACATCAAGGGGCAATGGAACGTTAATGCTGAAGGTATCCTCTCGCAGACCGGCAATCGTGAACAGTGTCTGGCCTTGTGCAAGAGCGTCATCGACAACGATCATTACACCGTGAAATGCCGGGCACGTAAAGACAGCGGTGCTGAAGGCTTCATCATCGTATTCAACTATGTAGATGACAAGAATTACTGCTGGGTGAACTTCGGTGGATGGACTAACTCGCAGCATGCCATCGAGCAGATCAGCAATGGAGGAAAGTTGCTGGCCGACAGCAAGCGGGGACGTGTGGAACCTGGGCGCTGGTACGATGTCACCCTGCAGGTAGCGGGCGACAGCGTGAAGGCGTGGCTCGACAACGAGCTGGTCTTTGACACAGTGCTGAAGCACGACGACACGAAAGGCGTTTTCTCATCTGCCACTATCGACGATACTAACGGAGAACTGATTGTGAAAGTCGCCAATACAAGCGATGCAGCAACTACCGCCCAACTCAGGCTGAAAAACTTTAAGCCGACATGTGCGAGTGTAGTTCGTCTGGCAGCCAACGACGGTATGGAAGAGAACACACTCAATACGCCTACCACCATCCATCCTGTGGAGCAACTGCTCTCGCCCGAGAATGGCAGTGTCCTGCTGGATGTGCCTCCTTACTCGCTGAATATCGTCAGGATAAAGTGAGCTCCGCATGTATGAGATGGGACTGTCCTCGGAGTTTAGTCACTTCGACTCACCATAGCAGATCCCAGTTGGTTCGATAACGAACCAGCGGGGATCATTTTTTTTTGATGTACGCCCAGCGTAGATATGATTGCGTAAATCTGTAAAATATATTCAAATTTCAAAAATTTTCTTGAGACACCCTTAGAACGTCCTGAGATGGGGGGTGTGGGAATACTCGCTGTAATCCTTGCATTCGCCATTTCACCCTTGTCGTGCTGGCGGAAGTCGCGACAATTAGCCTCTACGAGATATCGCCTGAAGCAGAAGATCGTCGAGGCTTTTATGTTCATTCCTTGATGTTTGGCAGGAAATAGGCAGTGATGCCAAGCAGTGGCAAAAATATCTGCATATTGTCTGCAAAGTTACGAAATAGAAATGAAAAAAGATGCATTATTTCAGATTCTTCTTGTTTTTCTTGCAATTTTTTCCTAATTTTGCAGCGGCATAGAACTATAAACCAAAATGTTATGAGAAGAAGTGTTTTGATGATTTCCGCGTTGATGATGCTTATGGCCTGCGGAGGCAAGAAGGCGCAGACGGAAAGTACAGATGCAACTGCTGATATAGACTCGACGGCCATATTAGCACAGGAAGAAATGACCAGCCTTATCAGGGAGCTGTATGCCGCAGAGGCTAAGAACGAAGGAGGTGTTGACCAGCTTTACGCCTGTCATACATGGCGGAAGATGGCGGCTGCTGTTGAAGAGAAGGACTCACATGTGGCCGAAATCGGTTTCTTCAATGAGAACTATTGGACGCAGATGCAGGACAGCAACCCCTCAGATTTGGAGGCTCGCGACATCAAGTTTGAGCAGCTGGACGTAGAGAAGGGTAGCGCTACGGTCATCTTCCTCCTTCATAGTTCTGTTCAGGACGTCCGTCAGAAGTTCGAGTTCTGCCACGAGGATGGCAACTGGCGCGTACACAACATCATCAGGTACTTCCAGGATGCTGACGGTAAAGAGGAGGAATCCAACTTGATGGAAGGTATGCGTAACTATCTTGACGAGCCGCTGGAGGAAGAAACGAAGGAGCTGACCTTCGCCAATATGGCCGGAATCTACGATGACGAGAAACAGGAGAGCCGCTTCTGTCTGAACGAAGACGGCACGGCTACATGGGGCATGATAGGCAGCCTAAACTATACGGAGTACACCTACACCATCAATGGCAATACTATCTGCCTGAAACCAAAGGGTGTGGAATCAGAGGATGACTGCTATGATTATGACGAGGACACCCGTACGCTGAAGAACGAACAGGGTGCTGTCTATTATCGTCAGGTTGCCGAATGATAAATGAAGCCTATATTACGATATGACCACGAAGTCGTATATCAATGACTATTAGCGGGAGAATGAAACATAAGGGAATCATCTGCGGCATATTGGCTGCTGTCTGTTATGGCACAAATCCATTCGGAGCCTTACCGCTTTATGAGGAAGGCGTAAACACTGCGTCCGTTCTCTTTTATCGTTTCTTCATGGCAGTGCTTATGCTGGCCATCATGCTGATAGTTCAACATAAAACATTCGGTGTCTCAAAGGGTGAGCTGAAGGTTCTTGGCTCCCTCGGAATGCTTTTTGCAGCATCCAGTATCACGTATTATCAGAGTTTTCATTTCATGGATGCCGGCATCGCCTCAACCATCCTGTTCGTCTATCCTGTGATGGTGGCTGTCATCATGGCCTCGTTTTTCAAAGAGAAGGTCACGGCTTCAACCATTACATCCATCATCCTTGCTTTAGTTGGTATCGGCCTGTTATATAGGGGCGATGCAGGCATCTCGCTCAGCACGATTGGCGTACTACTGGTGATGGTGTCCTCACTTACTTACGCTGTTTATATCGTGATAGTCAACCAGTCGAGCATACGCATGTCATCTTTGAAACTCACGTTCTATGTGTTGTTGATTTGTATGTTGTGCCTGCTGGCGTATTCATTTACTTCGCCCGACTTGCATCTGATGTTGCCGCCCTCGCCCCGTGCCTGGTTCTTTGCCTGTTGGCTTGGGCTGGTGCCAACGGTTCTTTCGCTGGTATTCATGACCATAGCCGTTCATGAGGTTGGAGCCACGCCAACGGCTATCATGGGAGCTTTGGAACCATTGACGGCAGTAGCCATCGGCGTGATGGTGTTCGACGAATCACTCACCTTCAGACTTGCCGTTGGAATCGTGCTTATCCTTTCTTCTGTTTTGCTGATAGTGATGGGTAAGAGTTTCCATCTGCGTACTATCACACATACACTAACAAAACTCGTCAGGAAAACCTGGCGTTGGAAATCATAGTAGGGAACAAAGTTCGTGTTTTACATGTAAAAGGGTAATCGACTTGTCGCTTGCTACTAAAAGGACGCAAGAACTCCCGTTTCTGAGAGCCAATAATATAAGTTTCCTCATTATAACAATTACCATCTTGGTGGCAATACGATATTCTCCACGTTGTGAGCCTTCTCGAACAGCGGAGAAATTTCATCATCAGTAAATCCGGCGATGCCGCAACCGATGCGAGTAACGAGGAAGGTGAGGGTAGGGTGCTCCTTGGCGAACTGGATAAACTCGTCCACATACGGACGGATGGTTTCTACGCCGCCCTGCATTCCCTTCAGGTTGCTGCCGAAGACAAAGATTTCGTTCGGCTGCAGTTCTGTGATAAACTCTGGTGTTGTTCTCTTCTGTTCCATATTTTTTTCTCTGATATACTATAGTCTGTGTCATACACTCAATACCACTTATATCTGCGAGCCTAATGACTACTCCTTTAATTATCAATCACTTACAGACAAGCAAAACTTTAATAGGTAACGGTTTAGAAGCTTCCTGTCTGCGTCGTTCTGCTTTGTTTCAATATGTCAAATATCTGATGCAAAGGTAATCATTTTCCTCGAAATCACCAAATAATTCTTCAGTATTCTCATACAATGACATCTTACAAAACTGCTGTCCCACCTTATTATATTTATGGGACAGATGTTTTGACCGCTATCAATCGTGCCAATGTTAACGTGTCGTCAGACCGGCATCTTTGGCACGACATATAATCGAAGTCAATGATATGAGTTGCTAATGTCATACGGAAAGAAGTATTATGGAGGCCAAAAGTGAGGAAAAAGCAATAGAATTGAAATTTTTCGTCAGATTTTTCGCTTTTTCACACGATTATTAGATTATTCTTTGTATCTTTGCCTCAATTATTTACCAACTAATTGTCAAGATGGATAAAGACATTAACCGGATCAAAGTGGTTTTGGCCGAGAAGAAGCGGACCAACAAATGGCTGGCTGAGCAGTTGGGGAAGGATCCTGCAACTGTTTCCAAGTGGTGTACCAACGCTTGTCAGCCTCCGATGGAAACGTATATAAAGATTGCGAAACTGCTGGATGTGGAGATAGACGAGTTGTTGAACAAAAAGTTTGTTATGTCAATATAAAATGCAGATACCACAATCCGACATATTGACCACGAACCGGCTTGGGAAGATTTTCTCAAATACGGTGGCGACATACAAATTCTTTTGGTTTGTGTCGATTATGCAAATACATGCGAAATCGGACAACCCGAAAATCAGCGTGTGGGATATTGTCATCAGAATGGTTGCTAATGCTTGGTATCCTATTCACTATTTCCGTTTGTCTTTTGGCAAGAGTGATTCGCTGTTTGATATTGTGATGGAATTACAGCACATTACTCAGATTCCCATTGATGCCAATTCTCAGACGATTATTGACGGTTTGCAAAGCAGATTGGAAGACAAACAAATAAAGCGGCTATTAAACACGCTTACGTTGAACGTTCCCTATCGTTTTCTGCGTCCTTGGATTGACACCTCTGATGACAAGGAGATGGTCAGACGCTCTCAGACATTGGAGAATGGAAGTCTATACGCTCTGTACAAGAATGACTCGGACTTCTATATTGTTCTAAACGAGGCATGGGATGCTTATCTGCATACGCACTACAACATTCTGGTAGATTTTGCCTATTGGAATCTGACATTGTTTCTGCAAACAAGGAATCCCAATGTGCCAGCCATCCCCAATAAACTGATACGCCCTGAAGTTAGGAATTCACTGACAAAGCAGCATAACTATTGGGATATGGTGATGACGATAGGAGGCCCTATTCATTGTATCTATACAGATAAGTTGCTGCATCCCAAAGATTATGACCTTGACCACTTTATTCCGTGGAGTTTCGTGTGTCACGATCTGCTATGGAATTTGATACCATCGGATGGCAGCATCAATTCATCTAAAAGCGACAAGTTGCCAGAATTGGACTATTATCTGCCAAAACTCGCAGCTTTGCAGCATTATTCCTTGCGAGTCTTAATCAATGCCGATAGGGAGCCGAAAGTAATGGAGGACTTTGTCTCTCTTGGTTACTCTGCAAAAGATTTGGCTGCAATGAGTGAGGAGAAGTTTCGTGAAATCTACGAAAGAACGTTTAACCCCATCAATCAGATAGCCCTCAATATGGGCTTCGAGACTTGGAAATACTAAAGGCTATGGAACCAGAGAAAATTAATCATCCGTATCTGACAGCTATCAAGCGAACGGAATTATCCGTACCGACACGCTACCTTTTGCAACATCAATTGTTGAAAGGCAAGATTTTGGACTTTGGTTGCGGTTTTGGTTTCGACACGGATGATTTGAAGCGTCAGGGCTATGACATAGTGGGCTATGATTATTATTATCGCCCTGACTATCCCGAAGGAAAGTTTGATACTATCATTTGCAATTATGTGCTGAATGTGTTGGAACCGTATGCACAAGCAGAAGTGATGATGAACGTCACCAATCTGCTTTCGCCCAAAGGAACGGCATACTTTGCTGTGCGTAGAGACCTAACGGAAGAAGGTTTCAGGCTGCACGCTATTCACAAGCAATACACCTATCAGTGCAATGTAAAACTGCCATATAAGAGTCTGGTAGCCAACAAAAGTTATGAACTCTATCAATATCAGCACTTTAACAAATTGCCTCGCAAAGAAGGCGAAACATGCCCTTTCTGCCGTTTATCGCGAAGAGTGGAAATCATTTGCGAAACGGCAACTTGTGTCGCCTTCTATGATGGTTATCCCGTCTCACCTGGGCACGCTCTGATTATTCCAAAACGTCATGTCGCTAATTACTTCGACCTCACTAACCACGAGCGAGAAGCAATGAACGTCGTACTGCAATACGTGAAGCAAAAGGTTGACGAGCGTTTCCATCCCGATGGCTATAACGTGGGCATCAATATCAATGAGGCCGCAGGCCAATCGGTGTTCCACTGCCACATGCACTTGATTCCAAGATACAAAGGTGACGTGCCTAATCCGAAAGGTGGTGTGCGAGGTGTTATACCAAGTAAGCAGAAATATTAATCCTTAGCAGATATGAGTAGCGATTGTATTCAGATAACACCCTACATCAATTTTGATGTGACCATTGTCTTTCATCACAACGGTCATGATGAGGAAGTTTTGCTTGACAACATCGCGGACATTTCTGCTCACCCGAAGACTGGAAAGACGATGCTCACATATTACACGGACAATCCAGATTGTGAACACGACTGGTTTGAAATAGATGAAACGGTGGAGGACGCTAAAAAGACCGTTAAGGAGGCGGAGAAATTATTGCAGGAAGAAAGAGAGAAATATGAGATAGTATCAATCAAATAGTTTTGATGTCGTTTGTGAAGATATACTATTAACGGATGGACTTTTTTGAACTTGAGGAATATACAAAGAAAGATATAGACGACCTGATTCAAAATGAGGTTGAAGAGAGCATTTATCTGGATTATAAGGATGGACGTGCTCTAGACCCAGATAAGATAGCAGAGATTACCAAAGACGTCTCTGCGTTTGCGAATGCAGATGGGGGGATTATTGTATATGGAGTTAGTGAAAACAAAGCAACACACAAACCAGAAGGATATGCAACAGTAACCAACCCTAAAATAACAAAAGAATGGCTTGAACAAAAAATTAGTCTTATTCGAAGAAAGATAAATGGTGTTTTAATATTTCCCATTCGATTGGAAGGGAACCCGAATGATTCTATTTATGTTGTAAAGATTCCACGCAGCAATAATGCTCCTCACATGGCTTTAGACAATAAATATTACAAAAGGCATAATTTTACTTCAGATCCGATGGAGGAATATGAGGTTAGAGAAGCTTTTAATAGGGCTTCTATACCCAATTTGGAAATTACTGGCTGTTCTTTATATAAGTCGGAGGAGTCAGAGAATAGTGTTACCTTTGATCTAATGGCTAGTATTGCTAATGAAGGCCATCAAGCCTGTGAATCCTATAAACTTAATTTCTATATCAACGATCCATTTATATGCGACATATCATACAAGGTTTTGGAAGAGAAACATTCCTATACTATTTTAAATAAGCATCGTTTGAAACTAGGTGCTCCCTCACAAGAGCCAATATATCCAGGAGAAGAACTAAACATGGGGCATTTCCAGATTATTGTAAAGAAAGAAAACATGCAGAGATTCTTGAATGGATTGGTTATTGATATGATTTTGTTTTATTCTGGTGGGCATAAAGACTTGGCTTTTGTTCCCTCTACTAAAGAATATATTGATGAACGTGAGGATATTGACAAATTGCTGGAACAGAAATGCCAGGAGATAGATGAAACCACAACAGAGGAAAATGTTGGGGAAGAATAAGGTACTATAGTAACAGAAATAAAAACGTTATAAGAATATATGGCACTACCGATTAACATAGAAGATCTGCTGAATAAGCGGAAGATTGAAGGAAACAGGATAGAGTTTAAGAAGGGGTGGAACCCTGCAGACATCTATCACAGTATCTGTGCATTTGCCAACGACTTTGATAACCTCGGAGGCTGTGCGTGAGGGAAAGTCGTTGCGTTCACGCCGCTATCGTAACCGCAGGCTGGGTGAATTCTTGAAAGAGTTAGATCTGACGGAGGGTCGTGCAACGGGTATTCCAACCATTCAGGACGAACTGAAAGCCAATGG